>JAAXUM010000425.1 GCA_013336025.1 Chlorobiaceae bacterium | reverse complement strand
CCAAGTCCCCACTACTGCAAGCCGCACTGAAGGGCGCTGAGCATCCGATACATCCCGTCCTCTTTTTCGAGCAGCTCTTCGTTCGTGCCGCTCTCAACAACAACGCCATCCTTGATCACCATTATCATCCCGGCAGTTCTTACCGTGGATAGACGATGCGCAATAATAAACGATGTCCGTTCATGCATCAGGTGTTCAAGTGCATCCTGCACCAGCAGTTCCGATTCGGAATCGAGCGCACTTGTTGCCTCGTCAAGCAATAGAATGGCCGGATCACTTAAAATAGCCCGCGCAATCGCGATACGCTGCCGCTGCCCTCCGGAAAGCTGAACACCCCGGTCACCGACAAGTGTTTGGTAGGAATCGGGAAAGTTCATGATAAATTCGTGAGCATTAGCCTGTTTTGCGGCAGCCACAATCTCTTCGTCTCCGGCTCCCGGCTTTCCGTACGCAATATTTTCCTTGATGGATCCTCCGAACAAGAGAATATCCTGTGGAACAACGGCGATCAGACTTCTCAATGTTGAAAGAGGATACTCACGGATATCCTTTCCGTCAATAAGCACACGGCCCTCTTCAGGATCATAAAACCGCTGGAGCAATGCAAAAAGGGTTGATTTTCCTGAACCGCTCGGCCCTACAACAGCCATTCGCTGACCGGCCTTCACCTCAAAAGATATACCCTTCAGCACAGGGAGTTCCGGGCGACCCGGATAGCTGAAACTGACGTTCTCCATGCTTACCACTCCTTTGAGAGCATCCGGAGTATCCCTGTCCCGTACAGGAGGAAAAAGAGAGACCGGTTCCGGCTTCTCCCCAAGAATCTCCTCGATCCGTTCTGTTGCGCCGAGTGCTTTCTGCAGCTGCGAAAACAGGTCGGCAAAACTTCCCATTGCGGCTCCGATAAAGGTCGTATAGAGAAGAAAAGAGGTCAGATTGCCAACGCTCATCTCACCCTCCTGCACAAGCCGCGACCCATACCACAAAACCAGAACAATGGCGCCGAAAAGTCCGAAAATAATAAAGGAAAGAAACGCACCACGAAAACGAGCAACCCTGATGACTGCTGCGACATAACGATCAATCACCTCGCCGTACCTGCTTATTTCATACCACTCGTTTGCAAATGACTTGACATTCTGAACTCCCTGAAGCGTCTCTTCAACAACAACACTGCTCCTGGCAAGCACATCCTGTGCATTTCGCGACAGACGCCTGATTCTTTTTCCAATAAACACCGCAAACAGCACAATCAGAGGAAAGGAGGAGATCATCACCAGGGTAAGCTTAATCGATATCATGCCGATCAGAACAATACCGCCAATAAGCGTGGCCATCTGGCGAAGCAACTGGGAGAGCGAAGTGTTCAGCGTATCCTGTATCTGGGTAAGATCCGCAGCAATACGACTTGAAAGCTCACCGGTAGTCCGTCCGGCAAAAAAGGTCATCGGCAGCCTGACAAGCGTGCCAAACGTATCTTTTCTCAGATCGGACAAGGTTTTTTCACCAACCTCAATAAACCAGACAAGCTGAAAAAAAGAAAAAAACGACTGGAGCGCAAGTACAAGAACCAGCGAAAGCGCTATGAGGTCGATACTTTTCGTCCAGCCACGGGAAGTTCCCTTGAGTGCGGCATCGACAAGCGTACCGGTAACATAGGGAAAAGCAAGTCCAAGCAGGCTCGAAAGCAGCATGGCGATACAGGCAAAAACAAACTTTTTTCGGTAAGGAAGAATATAAGCCGCCAGACGCCTTACG
>JAAXUM010000185.1 GCA_013336025.1 Chlorobiaceae bacterium | reverse complement strand
TATTATCGGTGCCGGTGTTCTGGTAACGGTTATCTCGCTGCTGCCAATATTCGGTGAAGGCGAAGAGGAGCACGGAAAAGAAAGCACCGGAAAAGCCGCTGTGCAGGCGATGGAGGCATCTTCAATTGAAACCGTCGCACTTGTTCTGAAAGTAAAGCCGGAAGAGCTTGCAGCGAAACTTGAAACAGCAGGCATTGCCGTCGATAATCCATCGATGACTATTTCCGAGATTGCGCGAAAAAACGGAAAGGAGGAGCTTGCCGTGCTCGGCTCGTTGCTCGGAAATTCCGTAAAAGGCGGACAGCGTGACAGTGATGATAATGACGACAAACATTAACGGACTATTTGGCCATGCGGATTCTTGTTATCGAAGACGAACCCGGAATATCCGGATTTCTCAAGGAAGGACTTGAAGAGGAGTATTTTGCCGTCGATCTGGCTTTCGACGGTAAAACCGGGCTTGACATGGCGATCCTGAACGAATATGATCTCATGATCGTTGACTGGATGATTCCCGGAATCAGCGGCATAGAGGTATGCCGACAAGTACGCAAAGCCGGAAGTTCCGTTCCGGTCATTTTTCTTACCGCAAAAGACACCCTTGAGGATATCGTGTTCGGTCTCGATGCAGGTGCAAACGACTATATCAGAAAGCCTTTCGCATTCGAGGAGTTGCTGGCACGAATACGGGTGCAGCTTCGTCGAAACAATCCGGAAAACGACAGCATCAGGGCAGGATGTGTGACAGTGAACCCGGTTACACACAAGGTATTCTGCGGGGACAGTGAAGTCGCACTGACACCCAAGGAATTTTCACTGCTTGAATTTCTTGCACGAAACAAGGATAAAGTCTGTACCAGAAGCCGTATCATCGAACATGTCTGGGATATGCATTTCGACTCCGACACGTCGGTCATCGATGTCTATATCAATTTTCTCCGAAAAAAACTCGACAGTGCCGGATGCGGAAACATCATTCAAACGATTCGGGGCGTCGGCTACATCATCCGTGAATCCTGAATGCCGGTCATAAAAAAAAATACCGGGGATACCCGAGAGCCATTACGTTCCATACCGGGAAAATTTTCCCTGAGTTTACGCAATCGCATTGCATTCTCATATTCTCTTGCGACGGCAGTCCTGCTCGCACTGGTGTTTACCGTTATTTTTTTTACGGTCGAACGGGTAGTCTACAACCACTTCGACGAAGAGCTTGACCGGGAAGTCTCGGAAATCCTTGAAAAACAACCGCATGGAACGTTTGATATTTGGAATTTCGACCTCTCCGAAGATGATAACTCAAGTGTTGAACACGGCGATCATCTAAACAGAAAAGAACACGACGAAAACAGGGATGACGATGACGAAGAGTTTATTCAGCTTGTCAGCCTTGATGGCAAGGTCATTGCCGTATCGGCTAACCTTGCCGGCAACACCCTCACTTTTCAACCTGGCTGGCCGGAAAAACGCTTTCGAAGCAGCATCGCCGGTCAACTTGCGGTACGTCAGGTTCAGGTTCCGCTGACCGGTCAGAAAGGAAAACCTGAAGGATACCTCCTCGCCGCGGTTCCGGTTCGGGATGCACTCATTGTTCTCGGCGATCTGAAGCAGGTTCTTCTGGTATCATATCCAGCTATTATCCTTACCCTCTTCATTCTTACCTGGCTTATTGCCGGACGGAGTATCCGTCCCGTAGAGGAGGTCATTGCCGCAGCCGAAAAAATCACCAGGGAAAATCTCGACCAACGCAATCCCCTGCCTCGTCATCACGATGAACTCTACAGGCTTTCCACCACAGTCAACGCCCTCCTCGAACGCCTCCAGGATGCGTTTCAAAGAGAAAAGCAGTTCACTGCCAATGCGTCACATGAACTGAAAACCCCGATTGCTTCGGTAAAGGGCACCCTTGAAGTACTGGTGCGAAAACCAAGAGAACGTGAGCACTATGAAGAACGGATCCTGTTCTGTCTGAAAGAGCTGGACCGGATGACAAAACTGATCGACCAGCTCCTTATGCTTGCGCGCTATGAAAGCAGCGGCTTGACCGTAAGTATGGAACCTGTGAACCTTGCCCACCATATCAGGGAAGCGATCGTCCGCATACGCTCCGGTGCCGATCAGAAAAACATCCCGGTCAGTTTCGATGGACCTCACTCCTGCATTGTTTGGGCAGATCCGTCAATGCTCGACATGATTTTCGAAAATATTCTGTCGAACGCCATCAAGTACTCTCCTTCAGCTTCGACGGTCGCAGTATCACTTTCAAACCGTACCGGTTTTCCTGTCTGCAGCATTGCCGATAACGGGATAGGTATTCCTGAAAAGCAGCTTTCCCTGGTTTTCGAACGGTTTTACAGGGTTGATGAATCGAGAAACTCGAAAACCGGAGGATTCGGACTCGGACTGGCCATCGTAAAAAAACTCGCCGACTTGCAGCATATAACAGTGTCCGTAAAAAGCCGCGCGGATTCGGGCACAACGGTGGAGCTGCGATTCCCTCATATCTGAGTGCTCACATTGAAGCGGGATAGCGTATCGACACCGGTAACAATACCTTTGTCATTCCAGGTACCTCGTTGCAGGCAATCTGGCTGAATCGTGATGCGTTCTCGGAAAAAGGGGCATCAGGATTGAACCTCATCGTTGAGGAAGAGGATACCATATACCTTCCTGGCCGGATCAGGCTGACCTTCGGAGGAGAAGCCACGGACAAGAAGGGGGGCAAATTCACTCCTGAAGTGCGAATTGCCTGGCGTTACGATTTTGCCGCCAACAATCAGTACTCGCATCAGGCATCGTTTGCCGGGGCTTCTGATCAATCATTCACCATCAAAGGCGACAGTATAGGGCGTGCCGGAGAACCCCTAAAAGGTGAACCCGGTACCGATGTAGATGCCGTAATCATCCATCAACTGGCCGTCGTCAAGCCCTTTTGCAAAAGAGATACTTGCCGTGTAGCGTGACTCTATGAATCCCAGCCACAATCCGCCACCAACACTGGTGTGCCATGCGCCGGAGTCTTCGCCCTTCAGAAACACTCTGCCAGTCTCAATAAAAGCAAGTGGGCCGTACATAACCGGAACAAGAAATTTGAAGGTGCCGAAATACAAACGAAGTTCGGAACCTGCGTAGATCGATGCGTCTCCGGCAAACCGCTGTTTATCGTAACCTCTCAGGAGATGAGTTCCGCCAACAAATGCCGCCTCATAAAAAGGATAGTCTCCCCAAATTTTCTCTCCCCCTGCACGCAAGGCAACTCTTGAATATCGCGAAGAAACAAGGGGAATATAGGTTCTCACTTCACCCCGGATTTTTCCGAATGCCTTTTCATTACCAAAAAATTCAGGATAGTAACTCCCCTCAACATCAAGCATGGTTCCCTGAAGTGCCGTTGTATTTCCGAGTGGCTCTCCCCCTCCTGAAAAACGGAGCTTTTTTCCGGGCGACAGCGCAATTGCGTCGCCGCAATCTCGTGAATCATAATGAAAACCAAGATGTACACCACCAACAAACTGCCGATCAATTCCTGGAAACTCTGATCTGTAGAGGTCAATAAATGATCCTTGCTGAACAACAAGATCCACCCATTTGGCACTTATTCCTGCACTCCAGTTATACTGTTTATCCATCGGATAACGTAATGAAGTCCTGATGGAGTTGATGGTATTGACAATTTCAAAATCATCTTCTCTGAGACTGCTGCCATGATAGTATCGCTCGTTTCCAAGTCCGTAAAAGTTAATCAGATCAAGACCGGAACTGCCAGCTTCAACCAGAAGAGAGGCATTTCTCAGCACTGTCCGGAAATCGCCCTTGAACTGCAGTTTGTTGCGAAAATCATTTTTTCCGTAGGCAACTCCTCCGCTCACATCAATCTTGTAACGATAAGGGGCCGATCTGAATCCGTAATCTGCAACCGTTACCCCCAATCCGAGAAAGACTCCCGAGTCCGGGGAGTACCCGACAAGAGGATGCATGCCAGTATCCCGTCCTGAATCCCTGTCACGAAGATCATATTTTTCCTCATCATCAGCAGGATCCGCAACCGTATGCTGATCAATCGAGGTGAAAGCTCCACTCGTGAATTCAGATTTTTTCCCGTCATCATAAAAACAGGTCATTTTTTCAGCGGTATACGGGTATCCGGAAAGAGCTTTTTCAGAATGATCTTCAAAGATATCCAGGCCTTCACCTCCGATAACCCTGACTTTCACGCCATCTTTGCAGACAGGGCCCTGAACAACCACCCTGTCATCGCCTCCCTGAAGATAGATGCGTACCTCTTCGGTTTCGAGAGGATTGAAGCGACGAAAATAAAAAGGGTTTCCTTTTTCCGCTCCAGTTGCTGCATCTCTTTTTGAAACGGCAACCTCAACCTGTCCGTCAGGCATTCGACGCACCCCTGCATATTCAGGTTTGTTGCTTGCATAAATATCCACATCCTCTGCATAGAGCAGATAGAGTTCATGTGATGCCGCTTTGAGCAGATCCCTTCTCATCCTGAGATCATGCTCCAGTTGAGC
>JAAXUM010000424.1 GCA_013336025.1 Chlorobiaceae bacterium | reverse complement strand
CGACGTAACGGCCACCGGTGACGACAATGTGCTCACCGCACAAAGCAGCGATGTTTCATACCGGAAAGAGCAACTCCGGCGCCTGCAGGATGAAGTGATCGAGCTTGAAGACCTGAAAACCGGCGTATCAATTACAGACCTTGGCTTGAATGATTTCCGGATGGACCTGCTCAATTATGTAAAAGCATACGGCGACCTCGAAGATCTGCCAAAAGGTATGCATGCCGTTATTCCTGCACAACCTGAAATAGGCCTCAAACCGGGCGTCATTTTTACGTTGCGTAACCGGAACGACAGCGTTAATATCAACCAGCACAACCGGCTTCACCCCTACTACCTCGTCTACATTGCCAAGGATGGAGAAATAATCGCTAACCACACTGAGGTTAAAAAGCTGCTCGACCTTGTTCGATCAAGTTGCAAAGGAGAAGCTGAGCCGATTCATACGATTTGTCGATTGTTCAATCAACAGACGGATGAAGGTCGAAACATGAAGGTCTACTCCGATTTGCTCAGCTCTGTTATTCGTTCGATGATTGACGTCAAGGAGGAGAAAGACCTCGACAGTCTATTTTCGGCAGGCAAAACAACGGCACTGATAAACACTATTGCCGGTCTTGATGACTTCGAACTGATTGCATTTCTTGTCGTGCAGGAGGAAGTATGAAGACAATGCTTTTCGACTATCCCAAAAGTGCAGCCTTCGGTCGGATACTGCCCAAGAACAAAATCTATGAGCATGCGCACCCAAGCACTGCCTTGAAAGAACTTTTTGTCCGCCAGGTTGATCAAATCGTCTGGAAATACAAGCTTGCACCTGAGACGATTAACTTGCGACAGACACCCTCCGTGCCGGAAATAGAAATTTTCACCATTACCCTGAAACATGGTGATCTTAAACACGATGTGCTGCGCTGTATTGACCAGGCTATTCCCTTTCCGCTTCTTTTTGAACTCCTTTATGAGGATAAGTGCAAAGTGATTGCAGCTTACAAACGCCCGAGCGAGGCTGATGCAGCAAAATGGGGCGTCAGCGACTATTTTGAATCTGGATGGCTGCCCATTGAAACACCCCGCAAACCATTGCCGGTTGTCCTCGATCTTGATGCGCTTTATGAACATCTCCTTTCACCACTGATGCCCTATCCTGCCCGACAGGGTGAACGCCTGCCGCATCGGGTCGAACGGATGAGCATGATCCGTTTCAAGCAGCGAGAGTTGGAAAAATGCGAAGGGCGCATCCAGAAGGAAAAACAGTTCAATCGCAAAGTTGAAATCAACGCGGAACTCCGCATATTGAAACAAGAAATTGCAACATTGACCCGCCAAGAGGCGCTGGCCATCCCATAACAGACGATCAAAATGGAAAAACTGAAAATGCACTCTCCGAATTTGACTGACGGCAATATTGCCCGCATTCGAGAGCTGTTTCCTGGCTGTGTCACTGAAGCACGTGATGAAAACGGCGCACTGAAGCTGGCCGTCGATTTTGATCAGCTCAAACAGGAACTGAGTAGCTCCATTATCGAAGGAACGCAGGAGCGCTACCATCTGAACTGGCCGGGGAAACGCGAAGCGCTGTTGACCGCAAATGCTCCGATTGCCAAGACCTTGCGCCCCTGCCGTGAAGAGAGTGTTGACTTTGACACCACAAAGAATCTTTTCATTGAGGGCGACAATCTGGATGCTCTGAAACTCCTGCAGGAGACCTACCTCGGCAAGGTCAAGATGATCTACATTGACCCGCCGTATAACACCGGAGATCGGAA
>JAAXUM010000423.1 GCA_013336025.1 Chlorobiaceae bacterium | reverse complement strand
CGGAGCGTTGAACCCCGCTTTCGGTGAGCGCTTCGTGAACCAGCGGCACCAGGGTTTCCGCCGCCTTCATCCACTCCGCGCCGGTCCGCAGCGTGACGACCCCGCAGTTTGATACTGCCGCGCTCAGGGCAAGATGGGTGCATTCAATGGACAGAAGGTTCATGGCGTGCTGCCGGTTATCTGCATGAGCCGAACATCGTTGCCGGCATGGCGCAAGGTGACGGTACGGGTGTACATGGTACGGTATTCCGGAAATTTATCGCCCCACTCCACAACGGAAATATGGGGGCCCGCAAGATAGTCGCTGAACCCTATTGTTTCGAGTTCTGCCGGTTTTTCGATGCGGTAGAGATCAAAGTGGTGCAGCGTGACCGGCTTTCCCCTGAGTGAGCCGTGATAGATATTAAACAGGGCAAACGTGGGGCTCGACAACTGGTCGTCGCAATTGAACACTTCGGTAATTCCTCTCATAAACTCGGTTTTGCCTGCTCCGAGTTCCCCGGCAAGACAGATTATGTCGCCGGGCTGAAGCATGGCGGCAAACTGCCGGGCATAGTCACGGGTTGCTTCCGGTGAGCCGGAAAGAAATTCACTGGTCATGGCTGCTTCAGTCAAGCGGGTTGAATACAAGCCCGGTCATTATTTTCGGATAAAAAAACGTTGATTTCTGAGGCATGACCTCTCCCGATTCCGATACGGCAACAACCTGCTGAACTGTTGTGGGCTTGACGACAAAGCCTGCCTGTGCAGTTCCGTTTTCGACGGCGGCATAGAGCTCGGCCTCATCCTTGATGTATCTGATGTTGCTCTGTTTCGACAAGGCCTCAGGGGTAATCCGGAGCAGCTTTCCAAGCACAAGCTCGTGAAGCACCACCAGTCCGAGATTCCTGAGCGATTCGGGAATCGACCGGTCAAGCACCTCGAGGGGACTCTCTTTCAGGGTGATGCCGAGCAGACGTTCCGGCGTCACCACGCCATAAGTGTAACTTGACGGCTCTTCCGCCAGCCAGCGTTTGAGGGTCTCTCTGTCGGGAAGTTCCGTGACGGTGAAATACTCTTCGAGGTTTTTCCGGAACTCCCCGGCATCGAACTGCTCAAGGCTGTGCAGGAGGCGATGGATCGGAAAAATAATCAGTCCTTCATCGTGAATGTTGGCAAGAAAGGTCATAATAAAGTTGCAGGCTTCAGTGCCGGTATGGTGCGGGTTCAGTGCCGCTCGCTCGTTCCGGTAGTTCAGGCCTGTTTCGTACCGGTGGTGACCGTCGGCTATGAAGACGGTGCGATGCAGAATACCTGCGCGCAGCTCTTCGATGATCTCCCTGTCGGTTATCTTCCACATCCGGTTTCTCACCCCCTGAAACACGACATCGATCATGGGAGGGTTGTCTGAAGCGAAGCGTGCGATATGACGGTCGGCTGATTTATCAGGATCGGCATAGAGCCCGAAAATAGGGCTGATATTGGTTTTTGTTTTTCTGAAGAGGTTGAGACGATCGGCTTTTGGCCCTGAGAGGGTTTTTTCGTGCGGCAGAACCTTGCGTTCGGCAAAATCATAGAGCCGCATGGCGCAGAAAAAGCCGGTCCGGTTGTGCGTTACGCCATCGGCATCCATAAAGGTCTGCATGCAGGGGTAGACAGCCGGTTCATCGTCCCTCAGCAGTTCGCCGGTTCGGCTCCATTCGAGCAATCGCTCCATGGCCGCGCCATACGGATCGGGTTCCATCGGCAGTTCGAGCCTGATTGCGTTACAGGGTGAGAGATCGTAGAGTTCCTGAGAT
>JAAXUM010000184.1 GCA_013336025.1 Chlorobiaceae bacterium | reverse complement strand
CGCTTCATCGATAACAAGAAATGCTCCGTACCGGTTTTTCAGTGTCACCAGCCGTTCAAGATCAGCAAGATCGCCATCCATGCTGAACACCGACTCACTGATGATAAAAAGCTGACGATACCGCCCTGCAGCTTCAGCAAGCAGTTCCTCAAGATGCTGATAATCACCATGCCGATATCTTTTATAGGGAGCATCGGCAATCATGAGGCCGTCAATAATGCTCGCATGATTAAGCCTGTCACTGAGAATAAGGTCATGGCGATTGCTGAGAGCAGGAAGAATGCCGGTATTGGCATGATAGCCGCTGTTGAAAACCAGCGCAGCTTCACGCCCGTAAAGATCGGCAAGCGTTTGCTCAAGCTCACCATAAAGGGGATGATTCCCGGTCAGCAATCTCGATGAGGAGCTGGTCATGGCATATCCGGCTTCACCAGACGCGGCGAGATAACGATCAAGCATCTCCCGTTGATCGCCAAGACCGAGATAATCATTGGACGAGAGGTTCAGGAGCTGTCTGCCGCCAATGGAAATACGCTTGCCGCATCGTTCGGTCACAGAAGGAAGCTCCCGGTAACGGCCCTTCTGGCGAAGCGCCAGAAGTTCCCGCTCTATTGATTCCCTGATCGGCATCACGCTTCTGCTCAGTTGAACCATTGCAGTTGGCGCATAAACATTCGGTCATCCTCAGTCGCCCGACCCCTTGTGGTCAGATAGCCTCCGGTTAGCAACCCGTCAGCACCGGAAAGCATCAGGAGCCCCTGAAAATCCTTCATGACCGTTTCCCGTCCTGCGGCAATCTTGATGATTTTCCGGGGATGAACAAGACGACAGAGAGCAAAGGTTTTTACAATATCGTCGAGCGGAATACCATCTGAACCTTCAAGAGGAGTTCCGTCAATCGGAACAAGTACATTAAGGGGAATCACGGAAACATCAAGATCAGCAAGAGCGAAAAGCATCTCTATCCTGTCCTTCATCTGCTCGCCAACGCCGATAATGCCCCCGCAGCAGACAGATATATTATGGCGTCGCAGCCTTTTTATCGTATCAATCCGGTCATGAACCGTATGGGTATCGGCTATGAGTTCTCCATACCGATGAGGAGCAACCTGGATATTGATGTTGTAATGGGCGATTCCGTGACGGGCAAGTTCCAGAGCAGGCTCCTCGCCCAGAACTCCGAGAGAGGCGCAGATATGAAGATCGGGTAGTTCCTGATGCAGACGGTCGATCATCTCAAGTATCTGCTGAAACTCTTTTGTCATCGTTCTGTAACCAAATCCGCTGGTCACAATACCGAAATACGATATCCCTTCGGAGGCAGTTTGCCTTGCCTGAAACAGCACCGCATCGACGTCGGCAAGTCCGTAAACATCAATGACCGCGCTATGATGACTCGACTGGGCGCAGAACCGGCAGTTTTCAGAGCAAACACCCGATTTGGCGTTCATGATCGAACAGGCGTGAATCGATCCGGAAGAACCGCCATGCCGAATCTTTACTTTATGGGCAAGAGAGGCGAGATCAAGCACATCGGGACCATGCAATTCGCCCAGAGCGACCGCAAGTTCCCTCCCAACAGGTTCTCCGGTTTCAAGAACAGCGTAGGCCTGCAGAATATCGGGATGAAGCGGAACGGTATGTATATGCGTCATACGATGAAAGGTCAGGGAGATTGCCGGCAAAGAAGACAATCTCCGGATGAGATCAAAACTGTTCTGGCATCGTCAAGGTCAAGCATCAGCTCTCCTCCCCGGGAGATCCCGGAAACGGTACCGATCATCTCACCAGTCACCTGGCGAATGATCACCTGCTGACGATAAACCAATGAATATTCATGGAGATAGGGAAGCAGGAAACCAAGATCGTCATGCAGCAGCCACGCTTCATAAAGTGACTCAAAGTGGTTGAGCACCGAAGCCAGCAGTTCGGGTCGTGAAAAAAGACGCCCTGACTCAAGAAAAAGAGAGGTGGCAATGTTCTTCAGTTCATCGGGCAACTCACCGATATTGACGTTGATACCGATACCGATTATGACAAAATGAGTCATATCCGGTTCTGACTGCATTTCACAAAGCACGCCACACAATTTTTTCTCACCGGCCATGATATCGTTTGGCCATTTAATCCGGGTTGCAATTTCCGGTGCGCATGAAGAAAGTGCCTGGTGAACGGCCGCTGCCGCAAGCAGGGTAAGCTGCGGAACCCGGATACCCTGAACCCTTGGCCGGAGAATAAGCGAAAAATAAAGATTGACGCCTCCGGGCGAAACCCAGCTGCGCATCACTCTTCCTCGCCCTCCGGACTGCGCATCCGCAACAACAACCGACCCCTCCGGCGCCCCTGTTCCGGCAAGCACTCTTGCCGAGAGGTTTGTAGACTCAAGAAGTTCGTGATAATAGAGCGCCCTCCCGAAAAAACGGGTTGTAAGCCAGGGCGAAACCTCTTCCTGAACGGGACGCCCGCTCAACGAAGAAAGCCTGTATCCCTGCCCGGTTACCGCATCAATACGATACCCCTCACGTCGCAAGGCTCCGATATGCTTCCATACCGCGCTTCTTGTAATACCAAGCGAAGCGGATATATCCTCTCCGGAAAGAAACCCTCCGGACAGGCGAAGATGATGCAGAATGCTTGAGGATATCTGGTTCATATACTGCGGACAACGGATCGAATCAGGAACTTGAGTGAACTCTTGTGAACCTGAATGTAGCGCGAGGTTGACAAATACGCAAAAGAAAAAACTGCGGAGATCAAAACGCTCAGCGTCCAATAGCCGAAAGCCGTGAGGTTTCATTATTCCGGCGATAACGCTCCAGCCCCTGAAATACGGCCTCGGCAATCCTGACCTGCTCCTTCCGGTCTCTGAGAACCCTCTCCTCTTCGGGATTGGAAAGATAACCTGTCTCAATCAGGATACTCGGCATTGAGGGTGTCCAGAGCACCATAAAACCTGCCTGATGCACGCCCCTGCCGGTAGTCCCCCCCTGCCTCTCGATCCGTTTAAGAACATCCTGCGCAAGAGTGGTTGACTGTTTTGCAAAAGCGTTCTGCGCCATGCTGCTCATGATCAGGTACTCCGCTGAAAACCCTTTGTAGCTCTCACGGTAGTCAGCCTCTCTGGTAATGACCGAGTTTTCAAACATGGCGACCTCAAGCGATTTCTGCGTCTTGTGAGGACCGAGAATATAGACCTCCTGCCCGCTGATATGGTTTTTACTGTTTGCGTTACAATGAATGCTCACGAAAAGCTTGCCGCCGTTCCGATTGGCTATCTTTCCCCGTTCATGCAGAGGAATAAAGACATCAGCGTTTCTGGTATAGATCACCTTGATGTCAGGCCACTGGCGAGCAATAATGGACCCGAGATCACGAACAATATTCAGAACGACATCTTTTTCCATGGTGCCCTGACCGCCGATTGCGCCGGGATCCTTTCCACCGTGACCGGCATCAAGCACAATGGTATCAAACTTCCATTTCTCGATATCTCTCTGCAGAACCCGGGAAATCCGGCTCTCTTTCTCTCTCATCCCGACCCCTCCGGCATCGGGCTCACCCGTAACATAAACCAGATACCTGTTATTGCTATCATCCCGCTGCACATCCACTGACCGGATCCTGAAAGACAGCTTATCCATTGAAAGGGCTACCTGAACCCCGCCTTTTGAAAAACGCTTCGCTTTAACACTTTTAACAATCCCCCCGCTGAAGTTTTTTGTCAGTTCACTGACATTGCAGATCGCATTCTGAAAAGTAAGGTATGCCACACCGTTCCTGTCAGGTTTCAACAACAGGGTATTGACACTTTTACCGGTTGCGGTAAAAGTGACAAGTGCGCCGTTTTCGCGATTTTCAACGTTGACCGTGCTGATAACGGTAACCGCCTCGGGAGACTGGACGCTTTCATTGCTCACCGGCACAGGCTCAATCAGATTCGATAAGCTGAATCTGTTCAGCGAATCAACCGGCCTCGGCCCCCAGAATCTGGCAGTTATAAGCCCGGATGCCTGATCATAACGGATATCCCTTTCAAGCCACAGGGTAAAAAACCTGCACGCCTGAGAAACGGGAAGATAGAGTTTCGATGCGATCAGAACCGGCGCCGACTGTATTTGCATCGTGCCCGGTTCCTGACGGGGATCTTTCGGCACGATGGAGACGAAATTATTTCCCCCCTTTATCTGACAACTGCTTCCGGAAAGAGTTTCGGCCTCATCAATGACAAGAAAACCGTTACTCTGTCGAAAGCCAAGGCGCAAAGCCCTTGCAAAAGATTCAATATCGATAAGGGTATTTCCCGCTTTTCTTAAAGCAGAAACCTTTATCGCATATCCCTCTCCGCTCCCTCTGCTGACCTGCAAGGGCACCGTCGTCGTCGATTCAGACCGGACAACTGCCTCGGCATCCATCAACATCATCGATACAAGGACGAGCACCAGGCCAACCTGGCAGAAAAACAATCGAAACAGTCGATAACAGAAGGCACTCATGATGATGATTATAAATAGTGCCGTATTACAAGGCCCTTAGTCATGTAAATTCAGAATAAAAGATATTGTTCACATAAACCTGAC
>JAAXUM010000183.1:478-4591 GCA_013336025.1 Chlorobiaceae bacterium | reverse complement strand
CTGAAAACTCTCTTCGGTATCGTTGTCGAACCCGAACATGAAGTAGCCCTGTATGGCGATTTTGTTTTTGTGAAGGTTCCCAACAACGGTTTCATAGCTTCCAAGCCTGTTGGAGCCTTTCTGAACGCTTTTCAGGGTTTCCGGATTGAGCGATTCAAACCCGATGCTGAGCAGGTCGCATCCGGAGCGTCCGGCAAGTTCGGCGATTTCCGGTTTGTCGAGAAAGTTCATGGAAATATTGGCATTCCAGTGGACGCCAAGTTTTGCCATCTCTTCAAGCAGCGTCATGAAATACTTCGGTCTGAAGCTGATGTTGTCGTCCATGAAAGAAAAGTTGATCTTCTCCTTGCCGACCCGCTCCTGATGGTAGCGCATTTCGTCAAGCACGAGATCAAGCTCACGGTATCGGAAGCTTTTGCCGTAAATGGTTGGCGTTGTACAGAAATTGCAGCCTACAGGGCATCCCTTGGTTGCAAGAATAGGGATAAGGGAGCTGTACTTTTTTGAGTTTTTTGATCCAAGCGCATAGCTGAAATCCGGACGGGTCATACTGCCCATCGGTTTCAGTTCTTTTGCCCGGTAGATGGGCTGCATCCTGCCTTTGAGAACATCGGTGGCAAGTTCTGTCCAGACTGACTCTATTTCGCCATAAACCACACTGGTACAGTGCGTTGAGGCCTCTTCATGAAGCATGGTCGGGTGGACACCGCCAAGAATGACTGTTTTACCCTGTTTCAATGCCTTGTCGCCGATCAGGTATGCTTTCGTTGCATTCAGTGTACGGGATGTGATGGCGATGACGTCATATTCCGAGAGATCTTCGGGGACGATCTGGCCAAGACGTTCATCGATAAAGGTTACATCAAACAGCTTTCCTACTATAGTTGCAACCATGATAAGATTCAGCGGCATGCTGACGGTACCGGAGTCCACCATCATGCTGGTTATGCTTTTTGGCTGGATCAGCAACCATCTCTTTTTTGATTTCTGCTGCCTGGCAAGTTGTTGGAGCAAGGCTTCGGAGTGATCGGCGGGGGAAATCGATGATACCGCAGTTTCAGATTGTTCAATCTGCATACCCTTGTACTCAGTATAAGTGGTGATAACCTCTTCTGTGAAAGGAACAAGGTATGAAAAGTTTTGAAAAAAACTGACCGGCTGTTTGAGAAAAAGAGTTCAGCGGTGAAACTTGTCGCGAAACTTACTGCTTTTTCAGGACAGCCACGGTAAACCTGCTGACACAAACAAGTTTTCCCTCTTCGTTTTTTATCTTGATATCCCATACCTGCGAGCTTTTACCAAGATGCAGGGGCGTTGCCGTTGCATAGACAAATCCCTCTCTGACCGGACGGATATGGTTTGCATTGATCTCCTGGCCCACAATGAAGAATAACTTGCGGTCAACGCAGTAGGAGGCTGCAATGCTGCCCACCGTTTCAGCAAGAGCGAGTGATGCTCCGCCATGCAGAATACCGATTCGTTGAATGGTACGATGATCCACAGGCATTCGAGCTGTCATGGAGTCCGTTGAAATATCGACCATTTCAATACCGAGATGGCGTGCCATCTGGCCATCAATAATCTGTGAGCTGTTGATTTCCTCAACACTCACCGGTTCAAGGAACACTGAGGATACAGCCATAGATCGGTGGTTAATTGCTTTTAGGTAATGCTTGCCGGGTGGAGGTAAAAAAAAGAGAGATAGAGAGCGGGTGACGAGATTCGAACTCGCGACATTTTGCTTGGGAAGCAAACACTCTACCAACTGAGTTACACCCGCTTTCCTTACTGTGGTGAGAGAGGGAGTTGAACCCTCGACCTCAGGGTTATGAATCCTGTGCTCTAACCAACTGAGCTACCTCACCAGTTTATGGGGTGTTAATATACGTTGCACCTCATCAAAAAACAATAATAATCGGGAAGGTTTTATTTTTCTTCTTCCTCTTCTTTTTTTTCGGTGATGCTGCTGTAAATCGCTTCAGCAAGTCTGATATCTTCCGGTGTTGTTATCTTGATGTTATGATAGCCGGTTTCGAAGATTCTGATGTTCTGTTCAGGAAAGAATCTTTCGACAAGTGCGGCATCATCGGTTGCATACCACTGTTCCAGTTCAGCCTGTTCATGCGCCTGTATCAGAAGACGGCTTAAAAAGCTCTGCGGAGTCTGCACCTGAAGCAGTTTGCTCCGGTCGAGTGTTTCGCCGAAAAAATCAGGATTGCTGCCGATATATTTAATGGTGTCTTTCGGCCTGTTTGCAGGAACACAGGCTCCATGCTCGATGGTCAGGCTGGCGATTTCATCGATTTCATAAGGTTGTATAAATGGCCTGGCACCATCATGCACCATAATGACATCAGGAACTTCACCGGATAAGCGAATTTCCTGCTCGATAGCCTTGATGCAGTTGTTTACCGAATCCTGCCGTTCCTTTCCCCCTTCGATGACACGCTTCAGTTTTCTGAATCCACCTGCATTTGCCAGCTCTTCAAGCGATGAAATGTTTTCCTCTTTGGTGGCAATGTAGATCTCTTTTATAGCCGAAGCGTTTTCAAATGCCTTGATAGTATGATAAATAACCGGAAATCCGGCAATTTCAAGCATCTGCTTGCTCATTCCACCCTTAAGCTGCATTCGTTTACCGATTCCGCTTGCAGCAATAATGGCAATGGCCTGTATCGTCATGATGTAACCGATTGGTTTATTTAATAGATAAACATGGCATCACCGTATGCAAGAAACTGATAGTCTGATTTCAGAGCTACTTTGTATGCTTCCATGAGCAGACGATGTTCTGCAAAAGCGCTGACAACCATGAGCAGAGTCGTTTCAGGCTGCTGAAAATTGGTGACGAGCGCGTCGGTGACCTTGAACTGGTAGGGCGGATAGATGAATTTGTCTGTCCAGCCGCTGCCGAATTTGATTTTTCCATCAACGGTGGCATTTGCCTCAAGAACCCGACAGGTGGAAGTGCCCACGGCAATGACTCGACCGGTTTTATTTATTTTTGTTTCATTGATCTCCATTGCTGTCTGATAGGGAATATTGAAATATTCCGAATCCATCTTGTGTTTCGAAACATCCTCAACTTCAATGGCACTGAATGTGCTCAGGCTCGGATGGAGAGTAATAGGAAGAATCTTGACCCCTATTTTCTGGATTTTTTGCAGCAGAGGCATTGTGAAATGCATGCCGGCCATAGGTGCGACTACGGCGCCGGTCTGTGAAGCGTAAACGGTCTGGTAATCCTCTTTGTCGGAATCAACGGGAGGTCTTGTGAAATACGGAGGAAGCGGTACATGTCCGATTCTTTCCACCAGACTGAACACATCAACCTCAGGGTTCAGAAACCTTATGGTTCTTCCTCTTGATGTCGTATTGTCAACTACTTCAGCAACGATGTCCTCATCGAAATAAATTTTATTGCCAACGCGGACTTTTCGTGCCGGGTCAACGAGAACATCCCACAGTCCGGCATCCTTGTTGAGTACCCTGAGCAGAAAAACCTCTATTTTTGCGTCGGTTTTTTCCTTCTGCCCGAAAATTTTTGCAGGAAACACCCTGCTGTTATTGACGACAAGCAGATCACCTTTTTTGAAGTAACCGGAGATATCTTCAAAAATCTTGTGATCAATCTCTTTTTTTCTCCTGTTCAACACCATAAGTCTGCATGAATCTCGAGGCGATGCAGGCTTTTCAGCGATTTTTGTTTTGGGGAGGATATACCTAAAGTTTGACAGGCGCATAAATGTTATAAACTATAATCGTCGGAAATGGAAACGTTAGAAATTACTATGACTTTCTGCATAGTACCAACAACAAGCAGCAGGAAGACGTTCGTGCTGCTTGTTGTTGGTGATGTTTTTTATGATACCAGACAGGGAATACCTTTTTTCAGTTCAACCATCACGTTATTGACGCATCCCTGAACCTGATCATTTTCAGCTGCAGTCAACAGTACCGAAACTTTTTCGGATTCAATGCTGATAACATAGTGGTTGCTGCGGAACTGCACATTAAGCTCGAGTTTTTTCCATTGTTTCGGAAGGTTCGGGTCTACATGTATCATGTCATGATCAAAAGAGATTCATGCGCTATTTCGCAGGAATCTCTTTT
>JAAXUM010000183.1:0-468 GCA_013336025.1 Chlorobiaceae bacterium | reverse complement strand
GAGATTCCTGCGAAATAGCGCATGACCATATCAAGGGTTCCAGCCATGACGCCGCAATGGATGCCTTCCTGTGTGGTTCCTCCCTGTGTGTCGAGAATATCGCTTTTAAGGGCGTCAGAAAACCATTTCCATGCGGCTTCCCGGCCATTGGGCAGATAACTTGAAATAATCGAGTGAACCACCTTGCTCAGCGTTGAGCCGTGGCAGGTTCTTGGTTCATAGTAAGCGTAGTTATTCTGAACCAGTTTTTGAGGATCGGCAACGGGATAGCCGTTTTTTTCAAGAAGACGCGCTACCTCTTCCGGTGAAAGGGCATAAAACGTCATCAGGACATCTGCCTGTTTGGCAACTTTGTAGTTGTCGGGGGAATCACCTTCGGCTTTAAGAATTCTGTCCATGCGGTGAATGTTGCCGTACTTTGAACGGTAGTGTTGCCAGTCCAGCTCCTTGAGGGTCATGTAACCATCG
>JAAXUM010000422.1 GCA_013336025.1 Chlorobiaceae bacterium | reverse complement strand
CGATGATGTTCCTGCAAAAAAGCCTGAAAGCAGAGGCCCAGGCGGAGAGGGATCTGTTTCGCGTTCAGCTTCGGGCTTGCAGCACGGTATTTTGCCGGAAACGGGGGGTTGTGTCAGGCTGACAGGAATTTCTTCAGGAACATGTCGGGGGTGATGATCGGAATGCCGTTCCATTCGGCAAGATCGATAAGATGTGAGTCGCCGGAGATAATGGCGTCAGCCCCGGCTGCATCCGCGGCTTCGAGGACACGGTTATCGTCCGGATCGGCGGTAATCACCGCTATGTGGATTTCAGGTCTGACGACAGAAAAAGTCTCCCTGAACAACCGGATGATTCCGTGAACCTGTTCTTCACTCAAGCCGAATTTCGGGCGTTGCAGAACATCTTCGATCTCCCTGAGCAGTGGTGGCGATGTGAAGTTGGTGATTTTACCGGAAGAGCAGTGACGCAACACATCCCTTGGTTTTCCCCCGAACAGTATGCCCGGGACAAGTACATTCGTTTCGCAGACGATCCTCATCGGCTTTCGGTCCTGTTCCTGCGAGCAGCCAGGATCTCTTCCTCGACATCCTTCAGGTTCAGTTGTTTTTCTTCCGTCATCCGGTCACCAAGCATGAACAGCTCTTCCCATTGCCGCTGGCGTTGAATGTAGAGCCGTGCGGCTTCACGCAGAAGCTCGGAACGGCTGCGGTGCTCCTTTTTGGCGGTTGTGTCGATTTCCTTCAACAACGAATCCTGAAAGGAGATATTGACGGTGATGGTGCTCATGGATGGTTGTTTTGGCATTGTCCGTTTGCCTGAAATATACAAGCTTTGTATGGAACAACCATGTTCTCCCGGTGAAGGTTCCGGGTTACAGGAACAGCTCCGTTGATGTTGATCCGTTGCTAAAAATTCTACTATCAAGTCAGCTATAGATAATGTTTCGTCTCAACGTGGCGGGATGGTGCTTCCAGGGTGAAGCCATGCCGTTTTTGCCTGGATAGTATGGGAAAGTCTGGATTATGTTCCGATAATCTCATTGAGGCCTTCGATAACCCGAATCAGCTCTTCGGCAGAAAGCCTTCCGATTCTGCTTCCGATCCGTTCTGTTGACAGGGTTCTGATCTGGCTGATTTTAACCCATGATTTTTTCGGAAGAGCGGCTGATTCAATTGGCATGGTAAGCGGAAAACCCGCTTTTTGCGGCTGGCTTGTCAACGCGATTGCAATAACCGTCCCTGATCGGTCATTAAACACGTCATGGCTTACCACCAGAACAGGTCGGAGGCCGGATTGCTCATTTCCTCGCGTCGGGTTGAGGTCGGCCCATCGGATATCACCCCTCAGTATTCCGGCCATGCGTCAATCTCTCCGTTCATACTCTCTTCCGCGAGTTGGCGCTCTTCGACAGCATCAAGTTTTGCGCATTCTTCGGCCAGTCTGCTGTGCTCGATGCGTTCGATTTTTTCATAGAGCGCTTCCTGTATTGCCTGACTGCGATTGGCAAAAACCTTTGCATTGACAAGCCGGTCAATTTTTATGATGGTCGCGGCATCAATGGTTACGGCAACTTTTGTTTTTCCCATCTGCTCTCCTCATTGCATGATTATCATACTTTTTATCATACCAATTCCTTTTGATTAAAACAACGCTCGAGCATCATTTTTCTTTGGAAAGCTGCAGTCACTGAGCACTTGGGAGTCGGGGACGGTCGTGAGTGAGATCCTTTTGGAAAAGCAGAACGTGTCTTGTATTATCAGGTAATACCGGGTAATACCATGAAGTTTCGATGAAAAAGGAGGTGCGTGT
>JAAXUM010000182.1 GCA_013336025.1 Chlorobiaceae bacterium | reverse complement strand
CGACAAACCGACTGGTATAAAAAGGCTCAAAATGATTTACGAACCAAGGGGCAGGCTTCAATCGGCGGCCTTTCGATCGGTTCCGGCAGTTCCGGCACATCCTGGTCGTCAGGTGGATCGGGTTTTTCAGGCGGTGGCGGATCGTCGGGCGGCGGCGGTGCCTCCGGCAGCTGGTAGGGATAGAGGGACTTTCTGTGCTGAAACCCTCAAAACACAACGTTGTTCTGAGTGATGGGTCTCGGGGTGAAAGACAATCCGGATGATAGAATGCCCGGCAGTGGAGAGTTCGCTGAAGAGGTGATTGCTGAGGCTGATGCATCGGTGAGAGAAATACTGACTGACGTTTGCAGAAACATCTCCCGGCAACATGGAGTAACCTTACGTGCGGTGAGCTATATGCTGAAGCGCCGCTGAAGAGAATAGATGAATGTATTTGCAGAGCGAAATGTTTGTTGCCGGGTTTTGAGGTGTCCGGCTTTTTTTGATTCAACGACGCTCCATATTCTCCTCGACATCGTACGCTTGCATCATGAATCTGATGGAGTTGGCAATGAAATGCCGGCTATCAAATCTGACTGACAGTCATATCGAGTGGAATTATTTGATGGAATGCCGCATTAAAATTCAGGCAGCGTTGTAATACCCTGGCAATTCCAGGCAGTGTACCAAATCGGATAAAGGGATACGGGATTTATTTGAATTGTTGATTTGAGGTATTGTTTTTCGAAAGTACAGGTTGGAAACTGAGTTGCAATGGCATGTATGAGTGGCGGGTAACGTGACGGATCTTGATTCATTGGTTACTCATTTACTCAAAAAGATATCTTTTGTTTCGATGCAGGACTTACTGATGAGGTGACCCAAACACCAAATTGTCAATTCATTATGTCAACAGTTAGCAATCGGATATTTGTTTCTATAGGTGTTTCCAAGCCACATGGAGGGCTTGCAGCACTGCCCGGAGCCATTACGGCAGCAGAGCGTATGGCGTTGTGGGCAAAGGCTCAGGGATATATAACCCTCCTTCTGCACGATGAAAATCTACCGGAAATTACTGTAGAACTTTTACGCAAGGAAATCACGAAAGTTATCGAGGATGTTACCGGTCAAACCGAGCTGAAGCGCCTGGTGATTTTTTTTGCCGGTCACGGTGGTTCGCAGCAAGTTGGTGATCAATTCTGGTTACTTACCAATTGGGATACGGACTGGAATGAAGCGATCAGAATTTCTTCCCTGCAGCGCATATTGGAATATTACGGGCCGAAGCAGGTTGCTGTTATAGGAGATGCTTGTCAGGAATATTCATCCAGATTCATCGATGTTCTTGGCAGTGCCATCCTGAAAAAAAATGATGAGGAACCTCATCGTTATGAACTCGACCAGTTCCTTGCAGTCGGTTTCGGTAAACAGGCCTACATGATCAAAGCCAAAGATGAAAACAAGGCATTCTGCTTGTTCACCGAAGTTCTGCTTGACGCTTTGGAGGGCGACGCTTCAGATAATTACTTCGAGAAACTGAACGGGAATAAGGTTATAACAAGCCAGTCGTTAGCCAGCTATCTTGATAACAATGTTCCGATGGAAGCCGCCAGGTATGGATTGCATATGGACCCGTGTCCGAAACCCGGCTTCTATACTGACAGGACGTATCTGACGCTGCCGGAACTTTCTGCCGGATTGACGATTCCGTCCGCTACTGTTATGGCTGCATCGACATCTATCGAGTCATTTGAGATTGAAATGCTTGGCGCATCTCGCGAAAAGAGTGCACGCAGTGCAATCAGCAAACCAAAGAAAAAGGCGCCTGATCATGTGCGATCAGTCGCCAGGATCGCTTTGGAGAAACCAAAGCCGGGCAATGTTCCGTCGGTCATAAACAGTGTTGAACTTGACCAGGCCCGTGAGAATCGTCGCCAGGCCTTTATGGATAAAGTCGATAAGGCTATGGTAAGGGATCATTTTGAGACCGCCTGCGGGATCTGTGTCAATGGTGCCGATGTTGATGCTGTTCATGCATCATTTGGCGTGCCGTCACGTGTATCCGGACCTTATAACTGGTTCAGAATCGATCTTGGCGCAACATCCGACAGTGAGAATCTTGCATGGAGCGATGTTCTTGTTACGCTTGCAGATGGTCGCATGGTGACGGTCTGTGCAATTAAAAATTTTATTGCTGAACTTTACATCCTCGATGATACATCAATAAGTCTTATTCATCATCCTCTCGGTGCCGATCCCGGTGAAAGCTATATGGTCATCGATTTGTTGGCTCGATTGCATTCCAAGCTGTTGACCATGCAGGAGATCATCGATTCTGCGGCTATGTTGCGTTATAACAAGCATCGCATCATTACTGTCGGCTGTATTGCAGCTCAATTTTACGATGCAATTCGTGACGTTGACAGTTTACGTTCGATGGCTGCTTTCTATGCAATGCATAAACAACCAATTCCTCTCGATATTATTCTTTACGGCGGGGGTACAATCAGCGAGCATTCCGGTCGACTTTATGCTGATATTCCAGCGGTTGCAGAACGAGAAGCACGCACTTCCCGGGAGGCGTCGCGACGGTTTACCTTTATGGAGACTCCTGCATTCAAAGCCCATCCCATTGCCGGTCGGATACCCTGGATGCGTCAGGCATGGGGTGCCGTTGAAACTGCCCGATGCGACAACAGTGCATCTCGCTGGCAACAGCGGGCAAGTGCTGCGATGAGGTATCTCGCCTCCGGGGTTTTTACCGTAGCTGTGCCCGAAGGGAGGGACGCAATGTACGAGTTAGCTGGCATCGGGATGGATTAAGGCAGTTTCAACACCTACGCTCAATGATTTGAAATAATGGAGAAACGCCATGCGTATGATTTTTGTACACGGCATCAACCAGCAAGGGAAAAGTTCGCAACAAATTCGTGAGGAGTGGCTCTCCAGTTTGCATACAACGTTTGCCAGGCAAGGTTCTGATCCTTTCGGGAGGCTATCGCGCATAGATGCGGCATTTTACGGCAATACACTTGAACAGCTCAGTTCAGTCAAGGTGAAAGACGAAGCGATTGCGCTCGGAGCTGAAGAGGCACAAGATGATTTCGATGAATTTGCCGTTGACGCTTTGAAGGAAATGGCTCTGCGCATAGGTGCCACCGAAAGGCAAATTGATGATGAAATATCGGAAACTACGGTTGCACAAGGCGCAGGGCCACACAAGAAATGGATCAAGGCGATTGCGCGCGTCATTGAAATTGTTGCACCAGAGCAAGGAGCGTTTGCGCTTCGGTTACTGGGGCAGGCGCACGCTTATATCCGCAATAAGTCCGTGCACGACGAAGTCAACAAACTGGTACGCCCCCTGTTTGAAAACGATGAGCCGGCGATCGTCGTATCACATTCTCTTGGTACTATTGTTGCTTATTCAATTTTACGCGAATTTGCAGGAAACGGCAGGCCCCGCAAATCGCCGCTGTTCGTAACGCTGGGCTCTCCTCTTGGCATCAAGAGCATTCGTAATGGATTTCCGAAGCCGCGAATCAAGCCTGAAAATGTACTTCGCTGGGTGAATGGAGCTGATCCTGAAGATTTCGTGGCACTGCGGGCCGAGCTGACCAACGATAATTTCGGACCTGGTATAGAGAACTATCCTGATATTGAAAACGGCAAAGAGGATCCTCATTCTATAACCGCATATCTCAGAGATCCTCGAATAGTCAAAGCTATTGCCGAATCTATTCCCTGATGCGTTAAACGGGCGCCCGGCTGTTTAACGGAAATGTTTCAGCGATAAAAGGATCACTACCATGGTTGCTTATGATGTTCATATGCAAGTTGTTGAACTTGAAGCCGATGGGGCAGAAGCAACTCTTCGTTATTTTTTCGAACGAGAATCCGGCAAATGGCTCTTGCCGAAAGATGGCAGGTTCTGGGATGCGGTCAAAGCAGCGCATGCTGCAGGTCAAACGGGTCAAGGGAAGACGGTCGCAATAATCGATGCCGGTTTCGATTTGTCGATACCTCGTTTGGCAGAACATACTCGATGCATTCCCATTCAAAATTTCTCTTCCTCGAAGCCGGCAGACCACGGGACGCTGGTTGCGCTGTTAATTCTTGAAGTGGCGCCCGAAGTGCAACTTGACCTGTATGAAGTGACAGGTCCCGACGGGAGGATCGATATTCAGTTGCTTATGAAGGCTTTCGAACTGGTGAGAAGCTCGTCAGCAGTGCTGCTCAATGTGAGCCTCGGGCATGCTCGGCACCTTACGACAGATGAACTGATCGCTCTTCAGGCAGGCACGGGATTGACTGATGATGATCTCAGGTTGATGGTCGAGGAGGGTCGTCCACTTACAGACCATGAATGTCCACTATGTGCCGCTGCTGACGCTGTCGCAAAGTCGGGGAAGCTGGTTGTTGCTGCTGCTGGAAATGACTCGGATGCCATTTATTGCCCAGCCAGATCAAGAAATGTGATAGCTTCAGGGTTTTCAATGGAAAAACTGAATATCGCCCCTGATGGCGGTGAACTGGCAAACTCGAAGATAACAGAAGAATTTTCACATTCGCAGTTTGCAGACTACGCGATCAAGCAGGTTCCCGGTGCTCTGGGTACCAGTTATTCTGC
>JAAXUM010000421.1 GCA_013336025.1 Chlorobiaceae bacterium | reverse complement strand
CGTAGATGGCCACCTCGGGCATCGCCAAACCGGCTTTTTTGGAAAGCTGACTCACGGTGTCAACGAGCCATACCTCGTTCTGGTTGGCAGGCTGCTTGATAACCCGAGCGCCGGTACTCCATTTCGCCATGGTTTTGGACATTAAAAGCGAAATAAAGGATCCGCCGAAACCAATCAGGGCAGCAAATACCAGGAGCATGCCAAGATCCAGCCCGTTGCCGGTCAAAAAGCGGTCGACGCCAAGAATACGGGCACTGACCGACAGCACCAGCATCACCGCAAGGTTGGTCAATAAAAAAAGAACCACGCGTTTCATCCAGATCCTCCTACGTATTATTATTGATTGGTTATACATTACAGGGGCTGGCGCTTCGCCATGATATTCACCCCCCACACACACTCTCTCTGGATAAATAAAAAAATTCAGCTCTTTTCATAAACATCTTTCGCTTCAGCATATCGCCAAGGAGTGCAGGCGCTCAACACACTCCTGTATGAAAGCGACCTGAACAAGCTGAAGGTAACATCCCGGTCTCATCCACCGCTACATTTCCGGCTAAAAACCATTCTGAATATCGAAGCTGAACGCATATCGGATACTCTGGCTTTCCGAAATTCATCAAAGCAGCCTCGCCTGTGCTCTGCTCTGAACCTGATCCGTTCATTTTCCTTAGAGTTATTTGTGAAACGGGTCATCGTCAACAAAACCTCAGCCGTTATGCTTATCCCCTCGGCTTTCTCTTTTTTTCAATACATTATGAGTTATATCGAAATTCTTTACGATTCATGGATACCAGAAAGTCATTGTGCAAGAGCCCTGTCATTATCGCAGATCGGGAAGCATGGGCGGAGAAAGATCTGAAGCATACCAAAACGATCGAAGTTGAAATAGGCTTCGGAAGCGGCGAGTATCTGCTCAGGAGAGCAGCGGAATACCCTGAAAGATTGTTTATCGGCATCGAAAAAAAAGCCGGAATGATAACCGAGGTTTCAAAAAGGGTTACATGCCTTAAACTCAACAACATCCGGCTGCTTGAGTCGTGCGCCAAAGACGCCTTCACCGACCTGTTTCCTGCAAATTCGATTTCGCGTGCCTATTCCCTCTTTCCCGACCCCTGGCCAAAAAGAAAACATCTCCAGTACAGACTCTTTTCATCCGAATACCTGCGCCTGCTCAATAACCGGCTGATTTTCGGCTCCGAAGCGCTCATCGTGACCGACAGCGAAGATTACTGCAACTGGATGCTGAAACAGCTCCCTGATACCGGCTTCGAGGTTGAAAACAGCATTATACCGCCGCAATTTGATACCAGATTCGAACGGAAATGGCTTGAACAGAACTTCAACACCTTCTTCAGGATTCTCCTCAAGAAAGTACGACACATCGAAACATGAACACCCTCAACCGCGCCCCGTCCCCCTTGTTTCCCAACCATCCTGTATCATCAGCGATGAAACATCCGTCTCTTCTTCGCAACGTATTGACTCGCAGCGATTCCGGTACAAATGGCCCGATCAATGATGCCTCTTGTTGAACGATACCGAATACAGCGCCTGGCCACCTTCCGCATGAACGCCTTTAACCCCTCCGAACCGCTTCTGAGCAGCAGATACTCATGATTGATCATCAGCGATCATGCATAAATAAGCGTTCCGGTTTTTTCTGCTACCCGATCACCTGGCCGTCACTGACCGCTTCCGTCGTAGGCCTCCAGTGCAGGGGGAAGCGCCCCGATCACCACGGCTCCGGCGGCCGGCAGGCCTACAAGAACCGCACTCACAACCTCCTCCCGCG
>JAAXUM010000181.1 GCA_013336025.1 Chlorobiaceae bacterium | reverse complement strand
TGTTGATGTTTCCCGTATTGTTTCACGATACGGGATTTTAATTGGTGCAATTTCAACTGTCACATTGAACTTGTTCTGCAGTCTGCTGATAATAATATCAAGGTGCGTTTCACCAAAGGTTTTCAGTATGGTCTGGTTAAATTCAACATCATGAGTGATCGTGAAGCTTGGATCTTCTTCGTGAAGATGATGCAGACCGGCAGAAATCTTTTCTTCATCGCCCTGAGTAACAGGAATGATGGCTGATGCAAGTACGGGAACAGGGAAGTTAATAGGAGTGATGCGGCAGTTGCTGCCCTTATCGGCAAGCGTATCATTCGTATGGGCATCCTTGAGTTTGACAACCATTCCGATATCACCGGCAAGAAGCTTTTCAACAGGTGTTTTTTTCTGGCCGATCATGGTGTATACCTGACCAATTTTTTCCGGTTGTCCGGTCTGGACATCAATCAGTTCATGTCCTGATTCGAGATGACCGGAATAGACACGAAGATATGATATCTCACCTACTCGTGGTTCTGACATGGTTTTGAAAATGAAGGCAATGGTTGGTCCTTCCGGATCAGGCTGAAGAAGTCTTTCTGAATTGTCAAGAGAGCAGAGAGCATGTTCGGGACCCCGTTCAATCGGAGACGGGCAGAGATTGACAATAATATTCAGAAGTCTTTCTGTTCCGATGAGGTGAAGTGGTGAAGTACAGAAGACAGGAAAGAATGTTCTTGTAAGCAGTGCGGACTTGATACCCGTTCTCAGCTCCTCCTCTGTCAGGTTGCCAACCTCAAAGTACCTGTTCATCAGCTCTTCGTCAGTTTCGGCGACAGCCTCTACAAGTTGCTGGTGCATCTCTTCAGCTCGTTTCAGGTACAGATCAGGAATAGTTGAAATAGTCATGTTTCCGGGTCTGTCAGGACTGAACTCGAGTTGCTTCATCATGAGAACATCAATAAGGATGTGATGGCCGAGACCCTCTTCAGCTGGAAACTGTATGGGCGTGACGAGGTGACCGAAATGATCCCTGAGTTCCTGAAGGGTATTATTGAAGTTTGTTCTGTCAGCATCGAGCCGGGTAAGAACAAACATGGTCGGTTTGTGGTATTCTTTCGTATAGTCCCAGGTCGTGTCTGTACCGACCTCAACGCCATTAGCGGCATTGACAGTGATCAAAACCGTATCAGCTACACGCATTGCTGATTTAACATCACCGTGAAAATCAAGCAGTCCCGGGGTGTCGATGATATTTATTTTTTTATCATTCCAGAATCCATGAATAAGACTTGTGTTCAAGCTGTGCTTTCTTTGAACTTCTTCAGTTGAGTAATCTGAAAGCGTTGTCCCGTCATCGATGCTGCCAAGGCGGTTTGTTACCCCCATTGCAAGGGCAAGTGATTCGCAGAGGATAGTCTTGCCTGCTCCGGCATGACCAGTGATGACGATGTTTCGCAATTGATCCGGTTGAATGGATTGCATGTAAGGACTCCTTTGTTGAATTGAGGGTGCTCTTGCAGTGGCAGGTGATAAAGCGATATAATGCTGCCAGAGGGCATCCAGTGATAGCTTGATAGGTAATAAACAAAAAAAGTACTATTCAGGATTGCATCAAACAATGAAATCGTAAGGAAAAAAGATAAATTACATGTCTGACAGGGAGCTTTTTTACCCACTTTCCTTCTCATCTGTGTTAAAATTCAATAATCATAAATATAGCGCGTTATGCCGATAATCAGGAAAATTCTTGCTCGACAGATCCTTGATTCACGAGGAAATCCTACGGTCGAAGTGGATGTTTACACAGAAAATTCATTTGGAAGGGCTGCTGTACCCAGTGGAGCTTCAACAGGTGTTCATGAAGCGGTAGAACTCAGAGACGGCGATAGTTCAGTCTATCTCGGCAAGGGCGTCCTTAAGGCTGTTGAGCATGTCAATACGGTAATCAACGACACATTGAAAGGAATGTTTGTTACAGATCAGGAAGAGATTGACCTTGCCATGCTTGCCCTTGATGGAACACCGAACAAATCAAGGCTGGGTGCCAATGCGCTGCTTGGTGTTTCAATGGCATGCGCAAAAGCCGGTGCAGAATACAGCGGTCTTCCGCTTTACCGCTATATTGGCGGAACGATGGCAAACACGCTGCCTGTTCCGATGATGAATGTTTTGAATGGTGGAGCTCATGCCGATAACACGGTTGATTTTCAGGAATTTATGATTATGCCTGTCGGATTCACCTGTTATTCTGATGCGCTGCGATCAGGTGCTGAAATATTTCATGCGTTGAAATCTCTTTTGAAAAGCAAAGGATTGAGTACTGCTGTTGGCGATGAAGGCGGTTTTGCTCCGAATCTTCAATCAAACGAAGAGGCAATTGAGCTTGTGATTGAAGCAGTAGGAAAAGCAGGTTATAAAATCGGCTCGTCAACGGCAAATGGCGGGCTTGGAGATGCACAGGTTATGATTGCCCTTGATCCCGCCAGTTCCGAGTTTTATGATTCAGCAAAGAAAAAATATGTTTTCAAGAAATCGTCGAAGCAGGAGCTTTCTTCGTTGGAAATGGCTGAATACTGGGAGAAATGGGCAACCGATTATCCGATTATCTCCATTGAAGACGGTATGGCTGAAGATGACTGGGAGGGTTGGAAGATATTGACAGATAAAATCGGCTCCAGAGTACAGCTTGTTGGCGATGATCTTTTTGTTACCAACACAAATCGGCTTGCTCTTGGAATTGAACGCGGTGTTGGAAATTCAATTTTGGTGAAGGTTAATCAGATCGGTACTCTTACAGAGACGTTGCAGGCTATTGATCTGGCCAGACGAAATGGTTATACGGCAGTAATCAGTCATCGAAGTGGAGAAACCGAAGACAGCACGATAGCTCAGATCGCTGTGGCGACCAATGCCGGACAGATTAAAACCGGGAGTTTGTCACGTTCTGACCGTATGGCGAAATACAATGAACTGCTGCGTATTGAAGAGGAGCTTGGCCAGCAAGCCAAGTATCCGGCTCTTTCCGCTTTTCGCGTTTAGTCTCAATGAGGATCTTTTCAACTTGAAAAGATCCTCATTTTTTTATGTTTGAAATTCTCTATGCTTTGCTGTTGAAGAGAGTTTAATCAACCGTATCATGATCCGGCCAGTGAAATGAAGATGGTAAACGAGGTATGGGAACACATCAGTGCGGATCCAAAAAAGTTCCTGCTGCTGGTTGCATTGGTGTTATTCAGCGTATGGTTTCTGTTTGATGATTACGGAGTGGTAAAGAGAATACGAATGGAAGCTGAACATCGATTGCTTCAGCAGAAACATCTTGAAGCTGAACAGCTTATTCTCAATAATGAGCTGCGCATCAGGAATGCCTACGCTCCTGACAGTATTGAAAAAGCAGCGAGAGAAAAATACAATTTCAGAAAAGAGGGAGAGACCCTGTTTATTATCAGAAAAAAATAGCTTTACGGTTACCATTATGCTTCAGTTTCCGCTTTCAATGTTTCAGTATCGTCGTCGCTTTACCCGTGAAGTTCCTTTTGGAAAGATTGCTCTTGGCGGATATCTGCCTATCAGAGTTGAGTCGATGACTAACACCCACACGCTTGATACCGAAGCAACGGTCAAGCAGTGCCGTCGCCTTTACGAAGCAGGTTGTGAAATAATCCGATTAACTGTTCCAACTGAACGAGATGCGGAAAATCTCAGACATATAAGGGATCAGCTCCGACGTGACGGTATTGATACACCTCTGGTTGCCGATATTCATTTTTCTTCTCGTGCTGCATTCAAGGCAGTCGAGTTTGTAGAAAACATCAGGATCAACCCTGGCAATTATGCTGTAAGGCAGAAGTTTTCAGCGGATGCATATGCTGATGATGAATATCAGGCAGAGATGGAACGGGTTCGCAAGGAATTCCTTCCGCTGATTTTCAAGGCTCGTGAATTTGGCGCGTCCATGAGGATCGGCACCAATCACGGCTCATTGTCCGACCGTATCGTGAGCCGACATGGCAATTCTCCCGAGGGGATGGTTGAAGCTGCACTTGAATTTGCAAGAATATGTGAAGAGGAAAGCTATCACGATCTGTTGTTTTCAATGAAATCCTCCAATGTCAAGGTGATGATACAGGCTTATCGCCTGCTTGCCGTCAAGGCTGATGCTGAGCTGCGTTACGCTTATCCTCTTCATCTCGGAGTAACTGAAGCCGGCGATGGTGATGAGGGTCGTGTCAAATCAGCAATGGGAATTGGTGCGCTTCTTGAAGATGGCCTTGGCGATACTATCAGGGTTTCGTTGACGGAAGATCCTGTCAATGAGGTTCCTGTAGGTTTTGCCATTGTTAAAAAATACAATGATCTGCAATTGATTAAGGGCGAAAACGGGCATATTCCGATAAAGCAGCTCATTGAAAATCATCAATCTTCCTTCAGGAATGAGTTGCCTCCTTTTGACCCGTTCAGCTATCAGCGCAGGGTTTCCCGATCATGTACGGTTGGGGGGTTTGCTATTGGAGGAGATGCGATGCCGAGAGTCGAAACCGAGGTTGTAACACCCTTGAGTAAGCCTGAAGAGCTTTTTAATGAGATCATGCAGCGGCTTCTTCCCGAACAATCTGTTGATGCCATTC
>JAAXUM010000180.1 GCA_013336025.1 Chlorobiaceae bacterium | reverse complement strand
CGCTGTTTTTGTGCAGCTATGGTTTGCCCATACCCCGAGTATCGGTGAAAATGAAAAAGATGCAGCAAGAAGGGAGGCCTGGAATCAGTACCAGAAATTCGTTGAGTACGTGGCAACCCAGATGGCTGGGGGGCATCGGTTCATTGATGATTTGGTGCAGGACACTATAGCCGATGAGGATGAGCTGCATCAGGCTGTCAGTAATAATGACAATTGATGCTGAGCATGTAAGTTTGCTGAATATGACGTATATTTTCCGATACTTTAACCATTCAGGAACTTCTGGAAGTACGGGTTGTGATTAAAAAATCTGTGGTATAGGCGGATCCATCTAATTATTGTTTGACCTAACTAGGGGGAACCTTGAACGACACGGAAAGAGTTAGCTTCTTGGAGAAGAACCTTGCGCGTCAACTCGCGTGGATTGCCGCCGCGGATTCGAAGATCTCCTTTGTGTTTGCAGTTGACATGGCACTTCTGGGAGTTCTTGCCGCGCTGAGCCCCAAGCACACGGCGGACTGGACCATAGCACCTGCCATCTTCGGCGCACTTGCCGCTGTGGCGTGTGGCACGTCGCTCGTCCTTCTCTCTGTTGCATCTTTTCCAAGAACCGGAGGGCCTAAAGGGTCACTGCTCTTCTTCTGCGGCATCGCGCAGCATGATTTCAGTCAGTTTAAGGAGTCTGCATGCAAGCTGACGATTGAGGGGTACCTTGATGACCTGTATGCGCAATGCCACCGCAATGCGGAAATCGCTGAATCAAAGTTCGCTTGGGTTCAGCGTGCACTGCTTGCCCTCTATGTCTCCGCTGTGCCATGGGCGCTGGCGGTTTACCTGTTATATGCCGACGCCAAATTTAGGGGGTGAGCGAACAATGTCATTTGGTGATGAACTAAAGAGCGAGATTGCTCACATCTTTGGAGACCAATGGAGCATTCGTGATGGGCAGAAGGTGCCAGATGCCGAGGATTTAAAGTTGGGAAATGATGCCGTCAAGCTCACAGGAACCGTGCTTTACGCCGATCTTGCGGCTTCAACGGCTCTTGTCGACAGTCGGGAACCTCACTTCGCGGCTGAGATCTACAAAGCGTATCTCCATTCAGCGGCAAAGATCATCCGGTCTCAAGGTGGTGCCATCACGTCATATGACGGCGACAGGATCATGGCCGTCTACATCGGCAGCTCCAAGAACACAAACGCAGCCAGAACAGGCCTCAAGATCAACTATATCGTCAAGAACGTCGTGAATCCTGCGCTGAAGAAACAGTACCCGGACTACAAATATGAGGTGCAGCAAACGGTTGGCATCGATATGAGTTCCCTCTGGGTGTCTCGTACAGGCATAAGGGGCTCAAACGACCTCGTCTGGGTCGGTCGGGCGGCAAATTACGCTGCGAAGCTGAGCGATTTGTCGCCCGACTACCCAACGTGGATTACCGCTGACGTTTACGCAGCCATTGCAACAAGCCTTAAAGCGAAGGACGGCATGCCCATCTGGGAGGCCCGGTCTTGGACTGCTATGGGGGGACAGACTATCTACCGTTCCAATTGGTGGACGACCGTATAGCATGTTCTTAACAAGGACATCGATCGGACACGATTATTCAAAATAATTGTATTACAAGCAATATACGTCAACGAGAGACTATGTCAGGAATTAAAGATCGGTTAGCGAAAACGTTACTTAACAAAAAAACGGTTATTACGAAAGCCGTATTCTGGAAAATTCCTCACGATTCCCGAAAGGAGGATATCCATCTAAAGATTGGTCGGTACAAGAAGCCTTCTGGTATCGAATTTAACGAGGAGCTTGAGTTACTTGCGCCTAAAAGCGAGCTAACACTTGACCACGAAGAATTCCAAGCTCTCATAGCATTTCTCCAAGATAGTTACGAACCATTTCGCCAAGGGGTTAATGCATTTCTTCCTCTTGATCGCCCATTTGATGTGGCAAACGCCGAGCAGATACGTGCATTGTTCTCAATACCTGACAAACGAGAGCTGGTGCGATTTATTCTCCAGAACCACGTAATTCCCGATGATCTTGCCGCAGGCTTACGCCAAGCAAGGCGTGCAAGAGCAGTTCGAGAGTTAGCACAGATGCTCAAAGAAAATCTTCGTGAAGCACCTTGGCAAGAATGGTTTCAGCGTAACAGTTGGGTGTTGGGTAGCCAGTTTGTCAGGGTATTGGAAGAGAGATCAATCGATACCCAGCATATCTCTGATTTTTTAATGGAGGCTTATGACGGGTTTCTTGATGTTGTCGAAATCAAACGTCCCGAAGGCAATTTGAGTTTCTGGGCTGGAACCCTAGATCACGGGAATTATGTGCCATCAGCGGATCTAACCAAGGCCGTTGCCCAAGCTACGCGCTATATTTATGAGGTTGAAAGAGAGGCGAATAGTGTCAAATTTCTTGAGCGTATTGATGGTGTAAAGACCGTTAAACCTCGTTGCATTCTCATTTATGGAAGGTCAGATGGTTGGAATGGGAGGCAAAACGAAGCTTATCGAATCTTAAATGCCAGTTACCACAACCTGACAGTGCTTACCTATGACCATGTTCTGGCCAGAGCCCGAAGAATAAGTGGTGTTGAAGCCTAATCAGTCAATCGAGCATGCGCGTCCACGGTGCACACTGCATTGCTGCTAGAGGGTGTTTTACCCATCAGCCATTAAGGTTAACCATCTGCCATCCCCAAAGCGTACAGATTAATCAATTTTCAGTCAAAGACTTACGAGGAAGTTTTTGAAAGCTGCTGTTGCGAAGGGTTGACAGGCTTGGCCGTCTTGCCACCCGGCTGGAGCGTGATATCAATGCCATGGCCGAAGCGTTTGCTGTTTTTGTGCAGCTCTGGTTTGCCCATACACCGAGTATCGGTGAAAATGAAAAAGATGCAGCAAGAAGGGAGGCCTGGAACCAGTACCAGAAATTCGTTGAGTATGTGGCAACCCAGATGGCTGGAGGGCACCGGTTCATTGATGATCTGGTGCAGGACACCATCGCCGATGAAGATGAGCTGCATCAGGCTGTTGGCAACAATGCAGATTGATACTGAGGATGTAAGTTTGCTGAATATGACGTATATTTCCCGATATTCGAGCTGGCAGGAACTTCTGGAACTGTGGGGTTTAAGCAGCGATCTTATGCTGATCCATATAAGCCGCTTAAATAAAAAGAGGTTTATGGTATAATTGGCTGAGAATAAAGAAATTAACGGCTTGTTATATGATTTTGAATTTGCGGCTTATATGTGTTGGAATTAAAAAATCTGCGGTATAGGCGGATCATCTAATTATTGTTAGAGGTATGAGTCAATGAACACTCCCGATGTCGGCAAGCTGACGATTCAAGAAGTAATCAGTCGGATATGTACCCTGAATGAGGGCATCCGGGAGTTCTGGACTGTGGCGCACGGGTGGGCACCAGATGAGACGGCATCGCTCTTGTCTCGATCACGTCTCGACCGCCAAGTCTCGCTGTCGCATTGCCTGACTCTGTGGGAGGACGAGCACCCCCCAGAACGGCGAGAGGGTGCCCGCATTCTCGGCTGGGCAAACCTTGGTTCCCTTGTTGAGGGCACGATGAAGTGGTTCCTGTCCGTGTACCGCGAGGACTATCCGGAAGGCGACGGTGCAATAACGAGGCATGGCAAGATCGTCGAACCAGAGGCCGCGATGCTTGATGAACTGCGCAAGTTCTTCTTCAGCCATGTATGGATAGACAGCGAAAAAGACGAATGGGATTCGTGGCTTTGTGCAGTCCGCGACCGGCGTAACGCAGTACACGCATACAAAGACCGTGAGGTTGGGGATGTCGAGGATTTACATGAAGGAATTCGCAAGTACCTGCTCTTGCTGCGAACGGCCGAAGGCCGTGTGCCATATCCTGACGGGGTCTACGGCCCCTATGAGTCGGTTAATGATCTCTAACAATTGGGTCAACCCAACGGTAGGGAGCAGCGTTGCGCTAATCGCGTATAGTTCAGTGGCCGCCGCTGGTTACCCTTGGCGTTATCCACTCAAAATTACATCAGAGCTATTATGGCATTATCTTTCGATTCGACACTTACCAATTCAAAAGGTATTGGTAAAATTATTCTATTTAAAGGGCTATCTCATTGCATTGTATTAACTCCATGTATAATTGGTGAACCAGTGTTTACTGCTCAACCCTTCTACTTTTTAAACGAAATGGATTGCGTAATGAGGATACGTTTTGAAGATCCTCAAAATGATATGCCTGAGCATGAAACCACTGAAGAACTCAATGATTTTATAGAAAATCTTATCGATAATTATTTGTTTGAATATTCAAAAAAATATCCTGACTCCAAAATCACAAGTAAAATAACCATGTTTTCATACTGGAAGGATGATCTAGATAATCCTTATTTTCTCTGTGATCGTATGAATGTACAATATCTAGTGTTAGATATATTAAATGATGAGTCAGTTATAAGCTGTGTTGACTCTGAAGATGGCTTTGGCTTTGATGATTGGTTCTTACTTAAAAATTATCGAGAATACAGTTTTGACGAATACATATACAGCCTAAGAAAATTATTAAAAAAACAAGTCTTGGTTGAGGTAGCAAATAATCGTGCTTTAGGTA
>JAAXUM010000420.1 GCA_013336025.1 Chlorobiaceae bacterium | reverse complement strand
TGCCATGCCCTTTTTATACGCTGCTTCAAGGAGGTCCGGGTGCAACCGGATATCCTTAATTGTATCCATATCACTAACCAGGAGCTCATCGCCATATTGACAGTCGATGATATCAAAAAATGCTGTAATTGTCAATTTGGATCCGACAAATACTTCGGGGATATTCATGCCGGAAATGCAGATAAAAAGCCCCTTTCGGAGGGTTCTCTTTTCTTTTGATATGAACGGTTTTTTCCGCACGTACTTTGCCATAAAAAAGACCTGAAACCGGTCTATGAATGATTTTAATTTTCCCGGTATTCCCATTGTCATGACCGGTGTGGCAACGATAAGCCCATCCATTTCCCTGAATTTCGGGTATATTGCCTGAAGATCGTCATCAAGGATGCAGGTTTCATGTTCTTTGCAGAACATCATCTCCTGACATGCCTGGAAATCAAGATTAGTAACAACAATCTTCTCCACACTGCATCCTGCATCTTCAGCTCCCTTTAATGCCCTCTCGAGTAACAATGCAGTATTTCCTTCCGTAAGTGGACTGCCAAGGAGCCCGACGACCTTACCTGCCATAATAACACCTTAAAAAAAATCCGCAATATACTTTTGCCTGATAATTCCTTTTTATTTTCTCGGCATTTTTGTCCTCTTGATGATGCACGAACGCAACTCATATATATCTTTGACGTGCATGAAAGTTTTGGTGATTTAGTTGACTGAACAGAAGACGTACTCTGCGGGACAGAAAGTCCCTGCTGGAAAATATGTGTGCCTTGATTGCGGAAAGGAACTTACGCTGGATAAAAGCGAGCAGGATCTCAGGAAATGTCCCGCCTGCGCTTGTGAAGAATACCAGTGCTTCCCCATGACGCATATCCGACCGGACGTCAAAACTCCGGAGGATGCAAGAAATCCGCCTAAACGCGGTAAAAGCAACCAGTAACTTTTCATTTTTATTTTCAGGCACCGTACAGCATATGTGACTCCTGGGAGTTCCTGCAAAAAATGCACGCAGGGTTTCTGCTCCCAGTTTTATCTGAAGAATACAGGAGGATCTCTACATGGTAAACGTCTCAAAAGTGGGGCAGGTCTTCAAATGCGAAATCTGCTATAATATCGTTGTTGTAAAGGAAGTCGGGGGCGGCGAACTAATCTGTTGCGGCGAGCCTATGAAACTGGAGAGTGAGTAAATTTATGGCAGCAAAAAAACCTGCAGTTAAAAAAACACCTGCGAAAACGACCGCAGCAAAAAAAGGAACTGAAAAAAAACTCAATACCCTTGAAAAGAAGATCGGCAAAGTGCCGAAATTTTTCCGGGAATTGACAACAAAAGAACCCGAGATGTTCAATCTCGTTATGAGATTCGAACAGCATATCTGGGATGATGGAAAACTGTCGAGAAAGACAAAAAAACTGATTGCCATTGCGATTGCTGCAGCCCTGCGTGACCAGCATGCGGTTCGCGCCCAGCTGGCAGGTGCAAAGAACCTGGGGGTCACCAAAGCAGAGGTTGAAGAGGCGCTTCGCGTGACCTTCCTGTTGTCCGGCATGCCCGCATATGTCTATGGAAAAGCACAGCTTGACGAGGTCATGCCGTAACAGAAATTTGCAACCACCGCAGAGATGGAAAAGCGGATGACCAAGGGGTACGAGTGCAGAGTACCTCTGCTTCAGGAAAATCTGATAAATTACCCTTTTTCACCGTGAAACAGATCAAAAACCAACCTTTTTTAGCATTGCCGCCACAAGAAAACTGCTATGCCGATCAAAATCCTCGCCTTTGCCGGAAGTCCCCGCAGG
>JAAXUM010000179.1 GCA_013336025.1 Chlorobiaceae bacterium | reverse complement strand
AGGACTTGAACCTACGACCCAGCGATTATGAGTCGCTTGCTCTGACCAACTGAGCTAAGGGCCCTCAAACCTTCGCTTTAGAGGCAGATAATATACTGCTGAATAGATAAAATGCAAAACAATTAATCACTTTTTCAGGTATATCAACTGAACTCCTTGTATTTTTCCCGGCTTATCTTTGCTCCGAGGGCGTTGAGTTTCATTTCAATCTTTTCATAGCCACGATCAAGATGGTATACCCGCAGTACTTCGGTAACTCCTTCTGCAACAAGGCCGGCAAGCACAAGACTTGCAGATGCTCTCAAATCGGTTGACATGACGGTCGTTCCCGAGAGTTTACGGGGACCGTGCACAACAGCCTGATTGTTTTTGATTTCAATATGGGCACCAAGCCGGTTCAGTTCAGGAATGTGGTTGAAGCGTTCATGATAGACCTTGTCGGTAATAAGACTTTTTCCTGAAGCCTGGGTCATGAGGGCAATCCATTGTGCCTGCATGTCGGTGGGAAAGGACGGGTAAGGCTTTGCTGTTACATCAGTGGGCAGAAGCTGTTCGGGGCTTTTAAGGGTTACACTGCTGTTTTCAGTGCTTATCAGGCAGCCTGCATGAACAAATTTTTTCAGAACAGCTTTTAACTGCGAGGGTTCAACGCCGTTAAGGGTGATCGATCCACCGGTAATTGCTGCAGCGGCAAGAAGAGTTGCTGCCTCGATTCTGTCGAATACATTGGTGAATTCAATGGCTTGAAGCGTTTCAACCCCTTCGATAACGAGTTCGGTGGTTCCTGTTCCTTTGATGTCGGCCCCCATTGCAGAGAGAAAATGACAGAGGGTTTCGATTTCAGGTTCAGCAGCGGCATTGCTGATTGTCGTGACACCTTTGGCGAGTACAGCCGCCATGAGCGCATTTCCTGTTGCACCAACCGATGAAACCGGAAAGTCGATGTGTGCTCCGTGAAGTTTTCTGCCTTTTACGGAGGCGGTAATGAAGCCGGTTTCAATCCTTATTTCAGCCCCGAGTTTTTCCATAGCCATCAGGTGCAGGTCAATGGGACGAGGACCGAAGGCACATCCTCCCGGCAGCGAAACTTTTGCTTCTCCGAACCTGGCAAGCAACGGACCAAGCACATAGATTGATGCCCGCATTTTTTTTACCAGTTCGTAAGGAGCAAGGATGCTTTGAACGTTTTCAGTTGAAACCTTGAGCGTATTGTTAGTGAAGGTGGTTTCTACACCGAGATGCTGAAGCAGTTGCGTGAATGTTGCGATATCATGCAATTCAGGAATCCGGTGAAGGGTAAAGGTTCCTTTTCCTGCAAGCAGCGTTGCGGCAATGATCGGAAGGGAAGAGTTTTTAGAGCCTGAAGCAGCAACTGTTCCCGAAATTCGGCGTCCTCCATGAATGACAAGCTTGTCCATGTATTCGTTCGATGATGAAAAAACTCATATTTAGCTATTTCGCTTCACAAAAAACAAAAATATTTTTTTTTGGCCTGTTATTCAATGATAAGTTTTTATGCTTTACCTTGCAGGGGCGGATCTGTGAAATCCTGTGGGGATCGTTTTGTATCCCTGACAGAATCGGAGATGTTGTACCTGATACCCTACATGAAAACAATGCATTCCCCAGTAGACTATGCCGATTGTGAATTTTTTTTTCAGCCTTTATCGTCCATTGGCCAGATGGTATCGTTTACCTTTGACTCTGATGATGCTTTTGTTGACCATGCCTCTTTCAGATGCGGGGAGTGTGCCGGTTAAAGGGGAGCTGGGAAGCATTATAAAAGAGAGAAAAGCGGTTGAACTGACCCTGAAAAATCTGAAAAAGCAACTCGACGAGTATCAGACAAAGCTCAGTATTACCAGTCGCAAGGAGTCACAATCCCTGAAAATTCTTGAGAATATCAGACATCAGATTCTGGTTCTTGAAAGACTTATCAATGAAAACCAGCAATACATGTCGAGGCTGGATGTTGACATTGACCGGCTTAGTGGAGAACTCGACAGTAATCGGACTCTTCACCGAAAGGTATCGGAGGATTTCAGCAGAACCGCTGTTTCTGTATACAAGTACGGGAAGAATCGCGAGACAGAGCATCTTTTTGCTTCCGGCTCTGCTAATGAGGCGTTGATCAGGTCACAGTACATGGGCTTTTTTTCAAGAGCGGTAAAGGGTGATGTTCAGAAGCTGCAACGTGCAGCCGTAACGCTTGAAAACAGCCGCATGACGCTTGAACACAGCTACAGGGAAAAAGCTGCCGCGGTCAGTGAGCAGCAGAAGCAATTGAAAACCTATGATGAGACCAAGAAAGAAAAAGAGAACGTGCTTGCCGAGCTTAAGAAAAACAAGAAAGTTTATGCCGTTCAGATTGCCGAGACAGAAAAAAAACGAAAAACCTTGCAGTCAAGAATTCAGGGACTTGTCATGGCTGAACAACGTGTTGTAGCTGCAGAGCAGGAACGACAGCGAAAACTTCTGGAGGCAAGGCGACTTGAGCAGCAGCGACTTGAAGCATCCCGTCTCGAGAAAAAACGGCTTGAAGCAAAAGAACAGGAAGCGAAACTCAGGAGTAATGAGAAAAAAACGGTTGCATCGCAGTCGGTAACCGGCAAAAAGGATAAAAAGAAATCTGAAAAACAGGTTGAGCCCTCTCTTTCACGGCAGCCTGCCCGGGTTGTTCCCGGGAGTCAGGATATGGAGCTTGAAAAAGTATCGGTAAATTTTGAAAGAGCTTATGGATCATTGCCATGGCCTGTGAGCGGCGGTGTTGTGGCTCAGCGATTTGGCTCGGTTGAGGATCGGGATCTTAAAATTGTGAAAACAAACAACGGAATCGATATTTCCGTACCTGCGGGTACATCTGTCCGGGCTGTATCCGGCGGAAAGGTTGTACAGATAGCCTATATGCCGACATTTGGCAATATCGTTATTGTCCGTCATCCTAACTCATACCTTACCGTTTATGCCAATCTTGGTTCGTTGCGTGTTGCAAAAAATGAGGTGATCAGGTCACAACAGCTGATCGGCGTGTCCGGTAAAATGCCTGAAGGGGGCTCTGTTGTTCATTTTGAGATTTGGAAAGGGCGTGTCAAACAGAATCCTGAACAATGGTTGAGAAGATAAACCTATGAGTCTCGGTAAATTTTTTTCCGCAATCATATCCGTATTGTTTCGTCCCCGACGTTACTGGCAGTCAGTGAGCCTGACAGCAGAATCGGAACAGTCAGATGTACTCAAAGATTATGCTGTTCCTGTTATCGCTCTGGTTCAGTTGCTTAAATTTCCACTTATTGGTGTGCCTCGTATGGCAATGTTTTTTTCCATTGCCGTATTTCTGGTTGATTGCGCCGCGATGTATCTGCTTCTTGGAGGGGTTTCCTCTTTTTCGGAACTTTCGGATAAAAAGGAGTCGACAGGAGCCGTCATGAGGATTCTCTGTCATGCAATGACTCCTGTATGGCTTGTTGAACTCCTGTATTTTATTCATGGATGGAACCTTCTCTTTGCTGTTGTGGCCGTTGCCTATGCGCTTATGCTTGTCCGCATCGGATTTTCAGTTATGCTCAAGGATGATCCGGAGCGGTCTGCCGGTTTGTTCAGGAGCACAGCGCTTCTGTTTACTGGAGTCAACATCGCATCGTTTCTTGTTATTATGGCTCTTGTCAGGTTGTTCAATTTTTAGTGTTGACGTATGAATACCTTTGATTTGCATCTTGATTACGATATCGTTGAAGATATTCTCAAGACGTTTCTTCTCAATGAGATACGGAAATTCGGATTTCGTTCCGTTGTTCTTGGATTGTCCGGAGGTATTGATTCTGCTGTGGTCTGCGAACTTGCAGCCCGTGCGCTTGGCCCTGATCAGGTGCTGGCCCTCATGATGCCCTACAAGTCGAGCAGCACCGACAGTCTTGTTCATGCGCAGTTGCTTGTTGATAAACTTGGTATCCGGGCTGAAACCTGTTCAATAACCACTGCCGTTGACGCTTTTTTCGAAGGGGTTCCTGAAGAGGATCGTCTGAGAAGAGGTAATATTATGGCTCGTGCGAGAATGGTTTATCTCTATGATGTTTCGGCGCGTCAGAACAGTCTGGTCGTTGGAACCAGCAATAAAACCGAACTTCTGCTTGGATACGGGACGCTTTTTGGAGATATGGCTTCAGCCGTCAATCCTGTCGGTGATCTCTATAAAACCCAGATTCGCGGTCTTGCCCGACATCTCGGGATTCCGGATCAGTTGATCACGAAAACACCCTCAGCCGATCTCTGGGAGGGCCAGAGCGATGAAGCCGATCTTGGGTTTAGTTATGATGAGGTGGATCATCTTCTGTTTATGATGCTTGAAAAAAGGATGGAAAAAGCCGCAATTCTCCAGGAAGGAGTTTCGGAGCTTTTTTATGACAGGGTGCGAAAAATGGTAGTCAGAAACCAGTACAAGAGAATGATGCCTGTTATTGCAAAAATTTCCTCAAGAACCCCTGGAATAGATTTTCGCTATGCAAGGGATTGGCAGGAGGTGAAGTAGTTACCCCGGAATACTTCAGAATGATCTGAGCACGGTATCGACAAGAAAGTGCTTGTCATCACTTTTCGGATAATCCGTTGTAAAGTGCAGACCTCTTGACTCCCTTCG
>JAAXUM010000419.1 GCA_013336025.1 Chlorobiaceae bacterium | reverse complement strand
GGTCTGCGGGATGCAGCAAGGCTGAAGCTCTCTTTACCTGATCCGCAGACAGGACATTTCCAGTCGCCTGGAAGATCCTTCCACAGTACGCCTTCTTTTACTTCATCATAGGCATACGCGCAGAGAGCGCATTCATAGATGTTTGTAGAAACAGATTTGCTTTCAACCGCCGGGACTAAGGGTTGTAGTTCTTTCAGCATGACAAACGAGGATTTCGGCGAGCCGCAGACAGGGCATATCCAGTCATTCGCAAGGGCATCCCATGCGACGGATTCTTTGTTTTCATCGTAAATATACGAACATAGCTCACATTGCCATTTTGCCATAAGAAACGGTATGATGATATGATTACGAAATATGGTTTAATCAATATAAACGGAATTATTCCTGATTGAGATCATGAAAAGATGCTTCATTTTTTTTAATTCCCTCATGTAAGGCGATGAGGTTACCTTCCCATGATCCAGGCATTTTTTGGGGGCGAAGTCGTGAGCAGGAGAGAACCCGTCAAATTAAAGCGTAACCCGTACCGGGAGTCGATCAGTGTTATGGTTCCGGAAATGTCGCCGTATAACGGAATTCTTGTTCCAGAGAAGGAGATTGCGACAAGGACTCTTGCCGGGAGGAATGCCGGAGAAGAGATCGCCATCCTGATGCGGAATCAGAAATTGGTGTGGTTTGGACTCTATGGTGTGCAAAGACCCTCGGGATTCGCTACAACTCAAGGCAGGAACCGAATGTGTGATATTCTGCTGATCCCCACAGCAGCATGTTATTCATCTGTTTTATCTCCCTGTTTTGATTACATGATTAGTAATTTCAAATATTATTGTCATTTGCGATGCTGTATTATCAGGTATCGTAGTAATACCGAACAAATACAAAGTTATCCATCATGCAACAGGATGTTTTTGGTCCCGCTTCAATTTTCGGGATTCGGCTTAAAAATCGCCTTATACGCGCAGCAACACATGAAAGTATGGCAGAGAGCAGCGGAGCGCCTTCTTCGGCTCATGAAAAGCTCTATACAGCCCTTGCCAAAGGAGGGGCTGGAGCCATCATTACCGGTTATGCCGGGGTTCAGCAGGATGGGCGGAGCAGTTATCCTGGTATGTTGATGATGCACGATGACACTCTTATTCCAGCATACCGGCAACTTACCGATGCAGTTCATCGTCACGATACCCCGATCATACTGCAGATTGCTCACTGCGGTCGTCAGACCCGGTCGGCAGTAACCGGCATGAAGACGGTTGCGCCTTCCGCATTGAAAGATCGTATTTTCAATGAAGAGCGGCCGCAGGAGCTTGGTGAACAGGAAATAGAAACGATTATCAGCAATTTCGTTTCTGCAGCCGGTCGGGCTGTAAAAGCAGGTTTTGATGGAGTGGAGCTCCACCTGGCGCATGGTTATCTGCTTGCCCAGTTCCTTTCAGGTTACACCAACCGCCGCAGGGATCGCTGGGGTGGTTCGACAGAGAACAAGTTTCGTATTGTGGCGGAAATAATGCATCGAATTCGCCAGAAGCATGGTGATTTTCCCGTACTGGCCAAAATCAACGGTTTCGATCAGAGTCCCGGCGGGATGAGGGCTGATGAAGCGGTCATCATTGCCCGGTTGCTCGAAGCTGCAGGTTGCTCCGCTATCGAGGTCTCGTCTGGCACTATTGAGGAGGGGTTGTCGATCATGAGAGGGGTGAAGCTGTCTGTTAAGCCTCTGCTTGCCTGCAATTTCAGGTTTAAATCGATGCCTGTGCCGCTTAAAAAAATGCTTGAACCGTTGCTGCCTCTGGTAATGCCCACT
>JAAXUM010000418.1 GCA_013336025.1 Chlorobiaceae bacterium | reverse complement strand
TGCCTCTCTGGGAGAGATCATGATGAATATTGGTGATATACTCAAACGCAGCGCCCTGGCAGGCAGCAAGCGGATGACCCGTACCAATCACCAGCTTCTGGCGTTCACCGCGCTTCATGCGCTCGACCGACTGGAGATAGGCATCACGAGCCTGGATAGCGCTGTCAAAATGACAGATCGACTGCGTAAACTTTTTAGGCCCGAGACCCGGTGTCGCATCATAATTCATATGCGCTCCGGTGGCAATAATCAGATAATCATACTCAAGACTCGCCGGACCGCCATTGTCGGCCTGATCAAGCACAATATAATTCTCATCAGGGTGCACCGCCGTTACCGTTCCCTGTACGAAATTAACATTGAATTTATCATAAATGGGCTTCAGCTTGAACACGGTATGTTCCGGCTTTACCGCATCAATGCCCAGCCATACCCATGAAGGCACAAACCCGAAATAATCAAATTTATGCACAACGGTTATCTCATGATCCCTGCCAATCGCATCACCGAGATACATCGCCGCAGTATGTCCTGCAAAACCAGCACCAATAATAATCACCTTTGCCATTGTAATACTCTCCTGTTATTCCTGCTTGTTGTTTACTTCCATCTCAAATTCTTGAGAAATAAAGTAAAATTTAACATATCAAACCATTATAAGCCAAGCAATCAGCAAGAATATTAAAGAGATACGGTATTTTATCACCTGTTGTGAGAAAATATGCCCGATGCAGGGCACAGCCATCAACCAACCATACCGGAACAGCTGCCCAGAGGAACCCCTCATCAACACCTATAACACGAGACCATGAGGCTTACCGAAAAAAAAAGAATTCTGGCAATCGACTATGGAACAAAACGTATCGGGCTTGCGCAAACCGATCCGCTGCAACTTTTTGCAAGCAGCGTCGGCACCTTCGACCGCGCAGGACTCTTTACGACTCTTCAAAAAATGGTCGATGACAACGAGATCGAAAAAATTCTTGTAGGCTATCCGCTCAGTGGCGACAACTCATCAAACGCCATGACAGAGGTAGTTGACCGCTTCATCCTGGAGCTGCAGCTTGCATTCCCCGCGCTCTGTCTGGAAACGGTCGATGAGCACCACTCCTCACAGGAAGCGCGCCAGATACTGATTGCATCAGGAAAAGGGAAAAAAGCCCGAAAAGAAAAAGGACGCCTCGACAGCGCGGCAGCATGTGTAATCCTGCGCGATTATCTTGAAGCACATCGATAATAAAAGAGCGACCAGTTGATCTGAAAGCACACCCACAGGGACTTTTTCTCGAAACGGCTGTGGAAAACCGATTCTTTATCTTTAGCTTGCAAGACTTGTATTTATCTTCTACTTATTTTCATGAATCAACCGCAAATGCTCGACATTTTCAGATCGACAGGAGCCCTGCTTGAGGGCCATTTCAAACTGACCTCAGGACGGCACAGCAACACCTATTTCCAGTGCGCAAAGGTGCTGCAGCATCCGGAACACCTCAGCGCAGTCTGTAATAAAATTGCCGGTCACTTCCGTCAGAAAGGTGTTGAAACGGTCATTTCACCCGCAATCGGCGGCATAGTTGTAGGAACGGAAACAGGACGTCAGCTTGGTGTTAAAACCATCTTTGCCGAACGCAAGGATGGCAGCATGACCATCCGTCGGGGATTCAGCGTCGCCCCTGGCGAAAAAGTGCTTGTCATCGAAGACGTCATTACCACCGGAGGCTCGGTTCAGGAAGTCATTGAACTGCTCAAAAGCGCAGGCGCCGTCATTATCGGAGTCGGATGCGTCGTTGATCGCAGTAACGGA
>JAAXUM010000417.1 GCA_013336025.1 Chlorobiaceae bacterium | reverse complement strand
CCTCCATAGGAATCTGATAAGTGGCACCACCAACCCTCTTGCTGCGAACCTCAACAACAGGAGCAATATTAGACATAGCCTTGCGGTAAACTTCCAACGGGCTTTCACCGCTCATCTTGTCCGCTATAATACTGAATGCGTCATAAACTATTCTTGTAGCCACATCCTTTTTCCCGTCAAGCATCACGGCATTGATAAAACGGGCAACGCTTTCATCCCCGTAACGATAATCAACACTGACACCCTTATACTTATTCTGTTTTGGCATATTCCTAACCGAATTAAAGATTCTGTTTATCTGCGCTTACCTTTGACAGGAGCAGCAGCGCCAGCCTTAGGCTGCTTGGCCCCGTATTTTGACCGGCTCTGTTTACGGTCAGCTACACCGGAAGTATCCAGCGAACCGCGCACGATATGATAGCGCACACCAGGAAGATCCTTCACCCTGCCGCCACGAATCAGAACAATTGAGTGCTCCTGCAGATTGTGCCCCTCACCCGGGATATACGCAGTAACCTCAATTTTATTCGATAACCTGACACGCGCAACCTTACGTAATGCGGAGTTAGGCTTTTTAGGCGTCGTTGTATAAACACGCGTGCAAACCCCACGCTTCTGGGGGCATTTTTCCAGCGCAGGTGACGCTGTTTTTGACGCCTTTATACTTCTTCCGCTCCTGATAAGCTGCTGAATCGTCGGCATACTGAAATTCTTTTTCTTTTAAAACGTCTGGTGACAAAAAGTTATCCACTTAAAATCCATAAGGACAACCAATGTAAGTGAATTATAAAAAAAAACAAAATCCGGAACACCATTTTTCTGTTTTTCAATACAAAAAAGCAACAGAAAGAGATAGACTGGATGTCGCCGGGATTTTTCAAGCTCTGAACTCTCTTCAAACAGGAAGCATATAGGCAAGTATCTTTGAAAGATTGCTCAGGGAACCGGAGGCCGGCAACCGCTCCCGGTTTATCAGAGCCTCACCGCCTCTTCCGCTCTGCCGGTCATCAAGCGAGGAACTCAGGGCCTGAACAACTGCCGTCGAATCGTTCAGCGGAGAAGTAAAACCCCCTGCATCACGCGCGAGCCGTGCCGCAGCTCCATCGATACCGATAACAAGCAGTTTTTTATTCATGCAGAGAGCATCAACAAGCCGATCCGGAACCATAAACGCTGATGATTCATGCTGACCGAGCACTAGGCCAAACACAGCACTCTCGCGGATAAAAGCAAGCTCCTCTTCTTCCTTTCTGCGACAGCTCCAGGAAACGGAAGCATCGGGCATATATTTTTTAGCAAACTTTATAACAGACTCACCCTCTCCGCCGATAAAACGAATGCCGGGCCTGAAAGAAAATGAACCTGCGTTACTCATGAAATCGGCAAGTACCGACATGAACAGTTTCAACTCCTTTTCTGAAACCATTTCAAGCAATATGATCACCTGCTGCGATGCTGCCGGATCCTGCCTTGCTCTTACCGATAAATCCTGCTCCCCGGAGCAGAAATCCGGAACAATCCAGATATCATCATGCGTTGCTTTTCCGATATATTTTTTCAGAAAATACTCTTTAAGGGCTCTTGTCGGCACCATGACGGTGTGGCCGGAAGTCAGCACACGTTCCTCGATTTTCGTAAGTTCGCTCTGACGGGCACCTTGTGAAACGGCTCCATCAAAAGGAGCAACAAGATCAAAAAGAACCGGTGCCCCGTGTTTTTCAGCAAGTTCGAGCGCAAGTAGCAGTGACGCCGTCGGTGGCCCCTGCGCATAGATTGCGTCAACCGATTCAATCCTCCCAATGATC
>JAAXUM010000178.1 GCA_013336025.1 Chlorobiaceae bacterium | reverse complement strand
AATCGGCGTCGATTTTCCCTACTGAGTTGGTGTTTTGGAACAGAATATGATGGACGAACGTTGTGCGACCCCGCATTCGTGGGTCGCCGCTTTTTTTTGAATACCTTTTTACCTGTTCAGGAGAGGAGTGTCGAAAGGCTTTTGCAGTTTTCCTGTACAAGGGTTGCCGAGTGCTGCAGGGCAGCAAGCTCAGCAGGTGCGAGATTGATTTCAAGAATCTCTTCAACACCGTTTTTACCGATCTTTACCGGAACGCCGCAAAAAACGTTATTGATGCCGTACTGTCCTTCAAGCAGGGTTGTGCATGCAAGTATCCGTTTGCGGTCTTTCACGATAGCCTCGATCATCTCGACAGCGGAAGCTGCGGGTGCATAGAATGCTGATCCGCTTTTCAGATAGTTCACGATTTCAACACCGCCGTTGCGTGTACGTTCGACAAGCGCGTCAATTTTTTCCTGCGAGAGCAGTTCGCTGATCGGTATGCCAGCAACCGATGTATATTTAACTACCGGAACCATGGAGTCGCCATGTCCGCCAAGGACAAAGGCATTGACATCCTGCATCGAAACGTTCAGCTCTTCTGCAATGAAACTTCTGAACCTTGCGGCATCGAGAACTCCTGCCATGCCGATAACCCGCTCTTTTGCCAGGCCGCTTGTTGCATGAGCCACAAAGGTCATGACATCAAGAGGGTTGGATACCATCACGAGAATCGGATTTGATGAGTGTTTCATCACCTGGTCGGTCACCTCTTTGACGATACCCGCGTTTTTCATGAGGAGATCCTCTCTGGTCATGCCCGGCTTTCTCGGCAGACCGGCAGTAATGAGAACGATATCCGAATCAGCAGAGGCCTTGTAATCGTTTGATCCATGGATAGAGGTATCAAAAAGTCCTACCGGCCCGGATTCATACATGTCAAGCGCTTTTCCCTGCGGAATGCCTTCAACAATATCAATCAGGGCAACTTCATGAGCAAGTTGCTTTTCTGCGAGACGATGCGCAGCAGTAGCCCCGACATTACCAGCTCCAATAACGGATATTTTCATAGCACTGAGGATTTTTGTTTGGAGTAATCGGTGATGGAGTTTTGGTTTGAGCCTTTTGTCAAACAAAATAAAAGCCGCCTTGTGTAGAGACGGCTCAGGGCAATTCAGTAATCAGAGCAATTCAGGAAGGAACGATTTCGACACGTTTTTTATCGTTACGCCCGTTGCGGAATGTTACAACACCGTCAACCAGAGAAAAAATGGTGTGGTCGCGTCCGATTCCGGTATTGATGCCCGGTTTGATTACGGTGCCGCGCTGACGGACAATAATGGTACCTGCGGATACTGTGGAACCGCCTGCGGCTTTTACGCCAAGATATTTCGGGTTGCTGTCACGACCGTTTTTAGTCGATCCGCCGCCTTTTTTATGAGCCATGGTAAAGAATAGTTAACGTTAGCAATTCTTCTTGAAGTTAGAGCGATACGATCTCGATCCGGGTCAACTGCTGACGGTGCCCGTTTCTTGACTGGTAGCGTTTTCTGCGTTTTTTCTTGAATACAATCACCTTTTCATCTTTGAAATGGCTGAGAATCTTTGCCTGTATGGTGCCCGAAGGATTCAGTGTTGTATTTGCTCCATCAATATTCGCCATGGGGGTGATTTCCATGGTCTGGCCAACTTCGGCCTTTTGTCTGGGGACGTTGATGGTATCCCCCTGTTTCACCAGAAACTGTTTGTCAGAAATCGCGATCAGCGCCTGCATCTTGCTCATGTATTTTAGTGATAAAGGTCTGAAATATAGCTTTTTATTTCATGAATAACAAAATGATGCCCGGAAAAATCCTTGTTCATCATGACGGTGGCTGTTCTCCGCTTTGCTCGATTTCAGAGCAGAAAAAAGGTGACCAGCAGTACCAGTGCAAACATGGTCAGTGAAATGGTGAAAAGCCTGTACCAGTTACGGTATGCTTCAGGCGAGCATGGATAACCGAGCGGCTGGATGTACCGCACGATATAACCCATGGTAAGGGCTACCTGCAGGATGATCAGTCCCGATTTGACAAAAACCCAGACACCCCATCCATGATAGAGCGACGCGAGGAGAATGCCGGTGATGATCACCCCGATAAAGGCTATATCGGCAACCCTGGTTTCCAGTTTGATGTACGATCGCAACAGCACACTGTCACGAGCTGCTTCATCGGGTTTTCCGGTCAGTGTGGTCTCAAGGGTTTTCAGGAGAAAGAGCGATGCAAGCACCGTGCCGAACCATGCGGCAAACGAGGTGATGTGCAGGAGGCGCAGAAGCGTATGAAAATCCATGGTATCAGGAAGAGTTGGTTTGCAGGGTGTTCAGGTAAATCGGTAATGGCATCATGATGGAATGATAAGGAACGGAAGGCTGTTTTCAATCCTGTTTTTTTAATGTCCTGAAAACAGGGGATGCCTTAAGCTTATCAGGCTTGTTTATTTAATCACTCTGCCGTAGCTTGGTTCAGGTGAAACGAAGAAAACAGCAAGGAGAGATCCTGCGCTGAAAAAGAGGCAGTTGAAACTATGGCAGTCTGTGGCAATGAGTAGTCCCCCGAGAGAGCACTCTCCGATGATGCGTCAGTATCTCGATGTAAAGGAGCGGTATCCCGATTACCTGCTGCTCTTCAGGGTGGGTGATTTTTACGAAACCTTTTTCGATGACGCAAAAGAGGTTTCCTCAGCACTGAACATCGTGCTCACAAGGCGTTCGAACGGCTCATCCGCAGAGGTTCCCATGGCGGGGTTTCCGCACCATGCAAGCGAGGGCTATATTGCCAGGCTGGTTAAAAAAGGGTACAAGGTAGCCGTTTGCGATCAGGTTGAAGACCCTTCTGAGGCAAAAGGGATCGTCAGGCGTGAAATCACCGATATTGTAACGCCGGGAATTACCTACAGCGACAAAATTCTCGATGATCGGCACAACAACTATCTCTGTGCGCTTGCCCTGCTTAAAGAGGGGCGGCGGGTAGTTGCCGGAGCAGCATTTATCGACGTTACCACCGCCGAGTTCAAAATTGCAGAGCTCATTCCCGAAGAGGTTGCTGATTTTGTCCGTTCGCTTCATCCCGCCGAACTGCTGATTGCAAGAAAGGAGAAAGAGCGGTTTGAACCTGTCCGGAAGGAATTTCCGCCCGATATGGTTGTTACCGAGCTCGATGACTGGATGTTTGGCGAAGACCAGGCATCGGCAGTGCTCGCCAGACAGTTCAAAACCCATTCGCTCAAAGGTTTCGGCATTCATGGCAACAGTGCCGGAAAAGTTGCCGCAGGAGTCATTCTTCAGTACCTCGAAGAGACCCGTCAAAACCGTCTGCACTACATTACCCGTATCGGTACGCTGCAGAACACCGATTATATGACGCTCGATCTGCAGACCCGGCGAAACCTCGAAATCATCTCCTCCATGCAGGATGGCACGATCAACGGCAGTCTGCTTCAGGTGATCGATCGTACCGCCAACCCCATGGGCGCACGCCTGATTCGTCGCTGGCTGCAAAGCCCGCTCAAGCGGCTTGAGGATATCGCTTTGCGTCTTGACGCCGTTGAGGAGTTTAAGGATTTTTCGCCATTGCGTCGCGAGGTACACGGTCATCTTTCTGAGATCAATGATCTCGAACGGGTGCTGTCGCGCATCGCCACATTCCGGTCGATTCCCAGAGAGATGCGTCAGTTCGGCAGTGCGTTATCGAAGATTCCGCTGTTGAAGGAGGCTCTGCTGCAAACCACAACGGCAAGACTTCAGGCCCTCGGGAGGTCGCTGGTGGAGATGCCCGAGCTTGTCACACTGATTGAAAAAGCTGTCGATCCGGAAGCCGGAGCCTCAATGCGCGACGGTGGCTACATCCGGGCAGGGTACCATCAGGAGCTTGACGAACTGCGCACCATTGCCTCGACAGCCAAGGATCGGCTGCTCGAGATTCAGCAGGAAGAGCGTGCCCGAACGTCGATTTCATCCCTCAAGGTTCAGTTCAACAAAGTTTTCGGCTACTATATCGAAATCAGCAAAAGCAATCTCGACAAGGTGCCCGACTACTATGAAAAAAAGCAGACGCTTGTCAATGCCGAACGTTTCACGATTCCGGCATTGAAAGAGTATGAGGCGAAAATTCTCAATGCCGAAGAGAAGAGCATTGTTCTTGAGCAACGGCTTTTTCATGATCTCAGCCTTCTTATTGCGGAGCAGGCCGCTCTTGTTCAGACTAACGCCGCGGCTATCGCCGAGATTGACTGCCTTGCATCCTTTGCCGCCGTTGCCGAAGAGTACGGCTACTGCAAGCCCGAGGTTGCCGGGCATGACCGGCTGCTTGTTACCGGCGGACGTCACCCTGTTCTTGAACGGATGATGAGCACGGACGACCCCTATGTTTCAAACGATCTGCTTTTTGACCGGAAGCAGAGATTACTGATCATTACCGGCCCGAACATGGCTGGCAAAAGCTCCTATCTGCGTCAGGCAGGGTTGATTGTACTGCTTGCCCAGGCAGGCTCTTTTGTTCCGGCGCAAAAGGCTGAAATCGGTCTTGTCGACCGTATTTTCACCAGGGTTGGCGCTTCGGACAACCTTGCTTCGGGAGAGAGCACCTTTCTGGTGGAGATGAATGAGGCAGCCAGCATTCTTAACAACGCCACATCGAAAAGCCTTCTC
>JAAXUM010000014.1 GCA_013336025.1 Chlorobiaceae bacterium | reverse complement strand
TTCGACGCAGCGGCAATGAAGGCGGTTATGGATGCTAAATACGCTCCGGGTATCCAGAATGGCAGCCCGGTCAAGGTCTGGTTTACCGTTCCGATACGTTTTCAGCTCGATTAATGATCCAGTCCAACGGTTTTCTTTTCATTTCACCAGGGAAGGTCTGATTGATTCTGTTCCTGATAGCCTGATTGCCTTATCATATAGAGATCCGGATGTACTATGTCTATTTGCCTCGACGAAACATCGATGCATGGCCATTTGTCTGTTGTTTTCTCTTGTCTGACAAACAGTAAAATGTTCTGTCTGTACCAGAACGGAATCCGGCTGTCATCCCAGATTTTTGGCCGGATAACGTCGTAAACAAGATAGTTCATTTTCCCGAAAAGCTCTACCCAGTAATGTTGCCACTGCTCGTTGACGTGATTTTTGCCCCCTTGAAAGGGAATTGCTGCTGAAAAGAGTACGTAGTCAGAAAGTTCTGTAAGAAAAAAAATGAACTCCTCGGCACGCTGGGCGGGCAGGTGTTCGGCGACTTCAAGGCAGATGGCCAGATCGTATTTTATAATCGATCTTGTCATTGGCCTGGTCAGGTCTATCTCGGTAAAGCAGGAATGCGGAATTACCAATAGTTTCCGGTCAACCCAGTTCCCATCAAATCCCCGGACTTCATTTACCCCTTTTTTTTGTAACACAGAGAGCCATGTGCCTACACCGCACCCGATGTCAACTGCTGAATGAACGGTTGGTATATGTTCAATGAGAATTGAAAGAATGGTCTTTGCAGCGTGAATGGTTTTTTCGTGCCTGTTCACGTAAAACTCTTTTTCGTACTCACTCATTCTTTTCTTTTTTGATCCATTCCTTTTTGATGCAGCTTACTTCCTTCGATAGAGGACGGCAAAGATTATGCCGACATATGCCGAAACGAGGGTGAATGGTGCTATAGCAAGCGAAAAAAAACCGTCAACCTGTTTTTCAAGGGACATTCCTGCATAACTTCCCGCAATAACCAGAACTCCAAAGGCAATCATACTGTAGTTAATGGCTCCAAGAGGCATTGATGCCTGCTTGTGTTCTGTTTTATCGGCAGGGGTAACCTTTTTTTTATTCTTCACTGAAGATTTCATCGAGAACCATGATACATTGTTGAGCTTCCTCCCGGCTGATGTTGAGCGGCGGCAGAAGGCGGATAACGTTCTGGCTTGTTGCATTTATGATTACATGCTTCTCAAGCGCCTGTTCAACATAGATCTTTGCTTCTTTGTTGACCGTCATGCCGATCATCAATCCATACTGCCGAATCTCTGTTATTTGTGAGTGTTTTTCTGCGAGTTGATGTAACCCGGTGTTTATGAGGCTGCCAATTTCCATGGCATTTTTCATGAGATTATCCTTATAAATCGCATCAATCATAGCAAGACCTGCGGCACATGCTACAGGATTTCCGCCGAAGGTTGTGCCATGGTTTCCATAACTGAAAACATTGGAAATGTTCTCGTTGCCGAGAACTGCTGATAATGGCAGGCCTCCGCCCAGAGGTTTTGCAAGGCAAACCAGATCAGGTTCGAGATCTAAATGCTGATAACTGAAAAACTTGCCTGTTCTTCCGCATCCTGCCTGTATCTCATCGGCGACGATCAGAAAATTATGGCGTTGGCGAAGCTCATTGAGCTTTTCAATAAACGGTGCTGATATTTGGTGAATGCCACCCTCACCCTGAATGATTTCTATAAAAACTGCGGCAGTTTTTTCTGAAACCTTTTTTTCAAGGTCAAGAGGATCATTAAAGCTGATCATCCCGGTTTCAGGAACCAGCGGTTCGAAGCCATCGGTATATTTTGCCTTTGCCGTCAAGGACATGGCTCCATATGTTCTGCCATGAAAACAGTTGGTGAGCGATAATATCTCTTTCTTGTTGTTGAAGCCGGAGAGTGCCGCCCATTTTCTTGCCATTTTAATGGACGCTTCAATAGCTTCAGTTCCGCTGTTGGCAAAAAACACCTTGGAGAGCCCTGAAATTTCAAGAAGTTTCTCTGCCAGAGCAAACTGAGGCTGCAACAGAAAGAGATTCGAAGCATGGATGAGTTTGGCGGCCTGTTCGTTTATTGCTTTGATCAGGCGCTTGTCGCCATATCCGAGGGCATTGACTCCGATGCCGGCAATCATGTCGAGATAACGTATGCCGGTATTGCTGACAAGCCATGAACCTTCACCGTGAGTTATTGCTAAAGGGAGTCTTGCATAGTTATGGAAAAAAAGTGCCTTTTCACTTTCCTGTGTTATGGGCATTTGTTTTATGTTCATGTGTCGTTCCATTGGTAAAGGTGTCTCTGGAGAGTGCTCAATAACTCAGTAAAAAAGTTGATAATAATGATGATTCATCATGCTTTCAAACATTTTCTTCCGCATTTCTCCATTGTATAAGTACTCGTACTACTCGCCATAAACCGTAAGCGCCTGTCAGGAGCGCATAGAGATGCAGATCATGCAGGATAGCTTCAGATGGTGCTTTGTACACAAACAGCAGAAAAAGGGAAATTCCAGTGAATGCTGTGCCGAGTAAAAGCCCGATTGTCATGGAAAGGGTGAGTTTACTCATCACTATTTGTTGTGGTTGTATTGTCAGGGTTTTTTTTTGCAGCATCTGGATAGAATCGCCACTCCTTGTTAACGATAAGTCTCGCTCCATAGCTGAAGGTGAAATACGACCATCCCCACTGCAAAAGGACAAAAACCCGGTGACGGAAACTTGTCAGGAAATAGATATGGACCATCAACCAGGTGAACCATGCCAGAATACCATCAAATTTAAGGTTGCCAATTTCCACAATAGCCTTGTTTTTTCCAATGGTTGCCATCTGCCCTTTATCCTTGTAGCGGAAGGCTTTTCTTGCCTTTTTTTTCAGATCGAGCAGAATATTTCTTCCGATAGCCCGTCCCTGTTGCAAGGCAACGGGAGCGAGGCCTGGCAATGTTTTTCCATTCTCAAGCTCGAAATGGGCAAGGTCGCCACCAACAAAAATTTCAGGATGACCTGGAATACTGAGATCTTCATTGACAAGGATTCGACCGAGACGGTCAGTTTCCACGCCCATTTTCTTACCGATCTCTATCGCAGTAACACCGGCCGCCCAGAGCACGGTTGATGCTTCAATTCGCTCATTACCGATTTGTACGCCATGGGCGTCGACATCGGTGACCATACTGCTTGTCCATACCTGAACACCGAGTTTTTCAAGTGATCGGGTGGCTTTGCTTGTAAGTTCTGTAGAAAAAGATCCAAGAATACGCGGAGCAGCCTCAACAATAAAAATACGAGTCAGCTTGGGATCAATGTTCCGATAAAACTTCGAAAGAGTATATCGACTCATTTCACCGATGGATCCTGCCAGTTCAACTCCGGTAGGCCCCCCCCCCACAATGACAAAGGTGAGCAACTTTTTCCTTTCCACAGGATCTTTGGTTCTTTCAGCGCGCTCATATGCTTCCATCACCCTGCGGCGTATCTCTTTTGCCTGAGCGAGTGTTTTCAGTCCAGGCGCAAACTCTTCCCACTGGTTGTTGCCGAAATAGTGGTGCTGAACACCACAGGCAAGAACGAGATAATCATAAGGAATATCTCCAAAATCAGTAATAATGGTTTTGTTTGCCATATCAACACCTTCAACAATACCCTTGAAGATTGTGATATTCAGGTAATTTGCCAGCATGTTTCTAAGTGGTGCTGCGATATCTCCTTCACCAAGCGCTGCCATGGCCACCTGATAAAGGAGCGGCTGAAAAAGGTGATAGTTTTTTCTGTCGATCAGTGTTACTTCAATATCCGGCTTGTTTCCAAGTACCTTTGCTGTATTAATCCCTGTAAATCCTCCGCCTATAATAACCACCCGCTGTTTCATGAAACATCAATTTACTTGCGAGAATCTCTGATGTCTTTATTGGTGTTTAACCGACATTCAAGAGAAGTTCCCTTATGAATAGAATCGTCTTTATCTCTGTTACTTTATCCGTCCAGTGTGTAAAAGTAAACAAAAAAGCCGGGAATGCCCACGAGTTGTTATGGACGTCGGGAGAAGCAGTACATCTGTGCTGAGATCGTGCTGCATTGCAGGCCGTCACAGTATCCTGCATTCTTTCAGGCAACGAAGGCTTATTTCAAGGATGAATAGAGGTACACCGGACGTGGTTGATTTTTTCTGCACGGAGGATTATGATGAGGGTTGTGTACGCTGTTCAGGTGAGACGCTCGATGAGTGATTTGTGCAGTGGAAATGTATCAAGCAGTGTTTTTCGGGGAGCAAATTCGAAATCCCGGAAATCAAATCCAGGCGCGACAACACAGCTTACCAGCGCATACCGGTCAGTTGCGATACTCTCGGGAAAGCAGGCCCCGAACCAGCTTCCGGCTGGAACCGATGCCTGGAGGATATGGCCGGAAACCGGTTCCGGACCAAGGGTAAACGAGGAATAGTTTACGTTCTGTTCACAGAAAATATGGACGACAAGAGGTGATCCTGTATGAAAAAACCAGAGCTCGTCTGATTGTATCCGGTGTATGCGTGATTGCTGACCCTCCATCAGCAGATAGTGGATAGCCGTCGCATATGATCGGGGAGCGCCGAAAAGAGGGCTTCCGGTGAAATCATAGCTTCCGGTATTACGGTATGTTTCACGGAAGAAGCCTCCTTCAGGATGCTGCTGCAACTGCAGGTGTGTTATCCAGAATTCAGCTTTTTGCACGCAGTTTACGTCTTATATTTTCATTTTTCAGTCTTGATTCCTCAGCGAGTCCATGGCGGAATGCTTGCATTGCCTGCATCAGCACTTCATCTGAAAGCGCAAGTATCTGCAGGGCAAGGAGTGCTGCATTTCGGGCATTATCAATGCCGACGGTCGCAACCGGAATACCTGAAGGCATCTGCACGATCGAGTAAAGGGAGTCTACGCCGCTCAGCTTTTTGCTGAAAACCGGAACCCCTATAACCGGAAGAAGGGTCATGGCTGCAGTAACACCTGGAAGATGTGCTGCACCACCAGCCCCTGCTATGATAATTTTAAGCCCGCGTTCCTGTGCGGATGTGGCGTAGACTTCAAGGTCGTGCGGGGTTCTGTGCGCTGAAATAACCGATATTTCAAAGGGAACGGCAAAATCTTCGAGAACCGTTGAGGCCTCTTTCATAATATCGAAGTCAGAATCGGAGCCCATGATGATACCTACAATGGGCCTGGATTGATCGGAGGTTGTCTGTGTCATAAAAAAAATTAGCTGACGACATGCAGGGCAGTCTGATTTATAAGAGGGCTGAATTGATGGGATGAATTTATGAAATTGCCGAGTTTTATGTATTTTCACACAATATGAGACAAAAAATAACACTTGTTGAGGAAGTTTACAATGGCAGCAAATCTTGCAGTAAAGTACAGTAACCCCGGCCCTCGTTATACCAGTTATCCGACAATTCCATCATGGAGCACTGATGGAGTTACCCAGGAACAATGGAAAGAGGCTATGGTCAAAGGGTTCAATGACAGCAATGAGACCACGGGTATCAGTCTGTACATTCATATTCCTTTTTGTGAGAATTACTGTTATTTTTGCGGTTGCAATGCTCACCGTACTCAGGATCACTCCTTTGAAGCACCCTACCTTGACGCGCTGCTCAAGGAATGGCAGATGTACCTCGATGTTTTTCCCGGAACGCTTAATGTTAAAGAGATGCATATCGGTGGAGGGACGCCTACTTTTTTCAGTCCCGAAAACCTGATAAAACTTGTTGATGGTCTCTACAAGCATGTCAACACGATGGATGATTTTATTTTCAGTTTTGAAACAAATCCACGATCAACATCCAAAGAGCATCTTGAGGCGCTGTTCAGTGTGGGTTTCCGACGCATGAGCTTCGGGATCCAGGATTTTGATCCGATTGTGCAGAAGGAGATCAATCGGCCGCAATCATTCGAGCTTGTAAAAGAAAAGGTTGAACTTGCAAGAGAGATCGGTTTTACTTCGCTGAATTTTGATCTTGTCTACGGTTTACCGAAACAGACACTGGCGACCATAACGGATACCATTCAGAAAGTTATGGAGTTAAAGCCTGACAGGCTTGCATTTTATGCTTACGGGCACAATCCGCACATGTATGAAGGTCAGAGGAAGTTCAGGGAAGAGGACCTTCCAGTTGGCGATGTCAAGCAGGAGCTCTATGATAAAGGCCGGGCAATGCTGGAGTCGATCGGTTATCACGAAATCGGCATGGATCATTTTGCCATTGAAGGCGATGCCCTGTATGAAGCCGCTAAAAACGGAACTCTGCATAGAAATTTCATGGGATATACTGAAAATACAACTCAGATGATGCTTGCGCTTGGAGCATCTTCCATCAGTGATACATGGTATGCGTTTGCTCAGAATGAAAGAGATGATCAAACCTATATCAAAGCGGTAAATGAAGGCCGTTTTCCACTCTTGCGCGGTCATCTGCTCACCGATGAGGATCTTGTGCTGCGTCGTCATATTCTCAATCTGATGTGCAAGCAGGAGACGTCGTGGGAAGATCCCAAACTCTATTGTGATGAGCTTGATATTGCCCGATACAGGCTTGAGGATATGGAAAATGATGGTATGGTGGTACTCCTTGAGCATGGAGTCAGGGTTACTGATGTCGGCATCCCATTTCTTCGTAATATTTGTATGGCGTTTGATGCAAGACTCTGGCGATCGGACAGCCTTTCCAAAGCATATAATGTGTCAAGGGATATTCAGAAAACATATATTGAGAAAGCCCGACAGGCAAAAGCTCAGCAGGTTGAGTAACCGTCTGAATCAGTAAAAAGCAATGGGTGATCTTGGTCACCCTTTTTTTTGTGTTGTTTTTATGAAAAAAAAAGTAAAAATAGGGTTTCTTGGGAGCGGATGGGCGCGGATTGCTCAGGCACCGGCGTTTTCCCTTATGGATGAGGTTGAGCTTTCGGCTGTTGCCAGTCCTACAGAGATGCATCGAAGAAAGTTTATGGAAATGTTCGGTATCAGTAAGGGTTTTAGTGACTGGCGCGATCTCTTGCAAGCTGATCTTGATCTGGTATGTGTGACGACGCCACCCTTTCTGCATGCACCCATGGTTACAGCACTGCTTGAAAGCGGAAAAAGTGTGCTGTGTGAAAAACCGTTTGCCGTCAATGTTGCCGAAGCTCTTGCCATGACAGCGGTTGCGCAATCTTCACCCGTTCTTGCACTTGTTGATCATCAGCTTCGGTTTCACCCGGGGGTACGCTGCATGAAACAGATGATTGACAGCGGTGAAATAGGCAAGGTTTATGAGGTGCGTGCTGTTGTCAATCTTTCAAGTAGAAACAAGCCGGATCATCGATATTCCTGGTGGAGTGATGCTGAAAAAGGGGGCGGAGCTCTCAAGGCAATCGGTTCTCATCTCATTGATCTGAACCGTTATCTTGTAGGAGAAATACATGAGGTGTCCTGCAATCTTGCAACGGCTATCCCCTTCAGACCGAATGAATCCGGAAAACCCTGTTCTGTAACTTCAGATGACAGTTTTGCCATGATGATGAAGTTCGGCCCTTCATCCATTGCTCTCGGTTCGCCCTCATTGATGCATGTGACAACGGTTGGCGCCTATACCTGGTTTTCCTTTGAAGTCGTCGGGAGTATGAGGACGATAAGGCTTGATGGTGCCGGAAGACTCTGGGTGATTGATAATGATCACTCAAAAGGAGGAAGAAGTCTTATTGATGCTCCACGTTGGAAGCTGCATGAGCCTATCCTTTCATGGGATGAACTGGTACTTCAGGAAAAAATAAGACAGTCTTCTCTTGCTGTACACGGTATATTTGCAGTGGGATTTGCCTTTCTTGCTCATAGAATTGTAAAAGCGCTTCGTAACGGTGAAAAAACTCTTCATGATGCCGCAGGATTTACCGACGGGTTGATGATCCAGAAAATTTTGCAGGCAGGAAGTGATTCCGACATGCAGCGTTGCTGGATAAAAATACAATCATAACGGGAATCATCATGGCTTGGCTTATTCTTGTAATAGCAGGAGTATTTGAGTGTATCTGGGCTGTTGGCCTTAAATATTCCGATGGTTTTACCAGGCCGTTTATCTCTCTTTTTACCCTGTTTTTTATGGGAGCGAGCTTCTGGCTGCTCTCAGCGGCCATGAAAACCATTCCTGTCGGTACAGCTTATGCCGTCTGGACAGGAATCGGCGCAGCAGGTGTTGCACTGGCAGGAATGCTTCTGTTTCAGGAATCCCGGGATATTACCCGAATGCTCTGTATTCTGCTGATTGTTGCCGGAGTCATCGGTCTCAGAGTTTTTTCACGCTGATCTCTTTTTGAGATTATGTGAGAAAACGAGTGCTCTCTTGCCGGTATGTCTGGCGGTCCTGATTTCTCCTGTTGTCTGAGCAGAAAGCTCATAAAAGAGATGCCATGAAGTAATCAAAGTCTGTGACAAATGAAAAATGGAGCCATAATGTTGATGATATGACGGTAAGTTCCATTACCATATGTATATATTACAGTTGATCCCTCAAATGGTTCAACCCTGTTTTTCTGTTTATGATCTCAATGTGCAAGAAGTTATTTTGCCGTAAACTTGGTCGTATTCAGATAGGAAAGGTGTGTCCGTGCTGATGTAACGTTGATTTGCAAGAGGGTGGTTTGATCGCATGGCATACTATCAGTAATTGCTTTCTCATGCAGCATATGCATCATTGCCTGAACAAAACAGCGGGTTTTTGATGAAAAAAAACTATACCATAAGCCTCTTTACAGCCGGATTTCTGTTTGTTGGTTATCTGCTTGTCTGGTTGTCAGTCTATCACGCTGATTATCAGTTGCGTGAACAATTGCTCCGGGAGGTTAATGTCGTCGCGCGGGATATTGACAAAGAACAGCTGAAGGTTTTTTCCGGAACATCTGCTGATCGATTGAACCCGCTCTACATTGAATGTAAAGCAAAACTTTCCGAAAGGTGTAAAGCTCGTGCAAAATGTCGCTTTTTGTATCTGCTTGGAAAAAAAAGTAATGAAGAGATATTTTTTTTCGTCGATTCAGAATTGGCGGGTTCCGCTGAGCTATCACCTCCCGGTCAGATTTATGATGAGGCTTCCCCGGTACTAAAGAGAGTTTTCAGAACCGGTCATGCTGAAACGGAAGGCCCGTTGCCCGATCGATGGGGCGTATGGGTAACCGGCTTTGTTCCTCTTGTTGATCAGCAAAGCCATAAGGTCATTGCCGTGCTCGGAATGGATGTTGATGCTGCTGACTGGACACTTGATATCGTAACCCGTTCAGCACTGCCCATTGGAGTCGTGATCATCATTATTATCGTTATAGTCACTGTTCTTCAGTCAGCCCGTCATCGAGAGATTACATCAAGTCCGTTTCTTCGACGACTATTGCCAGCACTTCTGTCTGTATTGTTTTTTCTTTTTCTTGGATTCGGGGTGCTTTTATGGTGGTTACAGGACCGTCGCATTGAAGAGGTTGTTCATCAGACAGAAAAAGAGGTTCTTACGGTATTTCGAAATGCACTTATGGTACAGTCTGAAGGGCTTGAAATAGCGTTGAATACCATTTGTACTGATAATACCGTTGCCGATGGACTGAAACGAAGGAATAGCGGGGTACTCTATTCGAAATACGATCTTCTTTTCAGGCATCTTCAGCATAACCACGGCGTTTCGTTTTTCTGTTTTGTGGATTCTTCCCGTACCTGTCTGCTGCGTTTGCATAAACCGGAAAAGTCCGGTGATCTTGTCAATCGCTTTACCCTTCTTGAAGCTGAAAGAACAGGTGTCGTTTCAAGCGGTCTGGAGCTTGATCCCAAAGGTCTTTTAACCCTGCGGGTCGTGATGCCTGTTTTTCAAAATGGCAGAATTGTCGGTTTTATTGATGTTGCCAAAGAGATTGAAGCGGTTATTAACCGTGTTCATTATCAGGAGGGCATTGGTATAGCACTTATTGTAGATAAAAAGTTTCTTGATAGAGGTGAGTGGGAAAAGGCAATGCACGGGCTTGGAAGAAGAACCGAGTGGGATCGATTCAGAGATGAAGTTCAGGTGTATAATACGTTTGGCTATTTTCCCGAAGCATTCGATCATTCTCTCGCCTCTTCAGACGCTATGCCGTTCTATCAAAGCAGGGCAGTGAAATGGCAGGGAAAGTCCTGGCGTCTTAATTCCCTTCCGCTTGAAGACGCATCAGGCCGCATAATCGGAAGAATGCTGGTGATTCAGGATGTTTCTTTTTATCAGGCAGCCATCTTTCGCATGATCACTCTTGCAGGGATTGCTCTATTTATAATTCTTGCGTTGCTTTTTGGTTTTCTGTTTGTTGTTTTAAAGCGAATCGACAGAGGTGTTATCAGTCGAGAGCAGGAACTCATCGATAGTCGAGAACAGTACAGGCTTGCCGTTAACGGAAGTAATGACGGAATCTGGGATTGGGATATGAGAAGCAACGCCTTGTATCTTTCTCCAAAATGGAAAAAGGCTCTTGGTTACGAAGATGAAGAGCTTTCAAATATCTACAAGACATTTGAAGATCTTGTTCATCCCGAAGATAAACCGCTTTTCAGAACCTATCTTGACCGGTATCTTAATGGTGAAATTCCCCTGTTCAATATTGAATTCAGAATTCAGCACAGGGATGGACATTATCTGTGGATTCTTGGCCGCGGAGAGGTGCTTCGCGACAAATCCGGTTCTCCCTACAGGATGGCAGGTTCTCTGAGTGATATTACCGGGCGGAAAAAAGATGAGGATGAGCTTAAACGACGTTCTGCTTTTCAGCTTGTGGTTATGGAGCTGGCAATCGGATTTGTCAATACACCTCTTGATGAACTTGATCACGCCATAGAGAGAGCGCTTGCTCTTGTTGGCGAGTTTTTGCAGGTTGATCGTTCCTACCTTTTCCGTTATGATTTCGACAACGGTACGATGACCAACACACATGAATGGTGTTCAGAAGGAATCACTTCTGAAAAAGACAATCTTCAGAACCTTTCTAACTCAATTATTCCTGACTGGGTTGCCACGCATCTTGAGGGCAGGATTGTCCATATTCGAAACGTTGATGCTCTTGATGATGAGAGTTCTCTTAAAAAAGTACTTGAGCCTCAGGGTATAAAAACCTTGATCGCTCTTCCGCTCATTTATGAAGAGCACTGTTTTGGTTTTGCCGGATTTGATGCTGTAAGAGAGATAAAAAACTGGGGGGATGATGAGATTTCACTTCTTCGTGTTTTAGCGGAGTTATTTACCAATGCGGAACTTCGTTTCCGTCATGAGACTGCTCTTGTTGATGCCCGATATGCAGCAGAATCCGCTAATCGAGCTAAAAGCGAGTTTCTTGCCAATATGAGCCATGAAATCCGCACGCCGATGAACGGAGTGATCGGAATGGCAAATCTTCTTCTTGATACAGATCTTTCTGATGAACAGAGAGGTTTTGCTGACATGCTTCTTGCCAGTGGGGAGTCCTTGTTAACGGTTATTAATGATATTCTTGATTTTTCAAAAATTGAGGCAGGAAAGCTTGAGTTGGAACAAATTGTTTTTGATCTTCGCAAGCTTTTAGAGAGTTTCAGTGCAGTTATGGCCATCAAAGCAGATGAGAAAAATCTTGAATTTATCTGTGCGCCATCTCCTGATGTTCCGGCGTTTTTTAAGGGTGATCCCGGCAGGATTCAGCAGATTCTGAATAATCTTGTCGGTAATGCAATCAAATTCACTCACAAGGGTGAAATAACCGTTGCAGTTGCCATGCAGTCAGAAAAAAATGATGACGCTGTTCTCCGGTTCTCGGTAAAAGATACCGGCATCGGGATACCTGAAAATAAGCTGAACAGATTATTTAAAAGTTTTACACAGGTTGACGCTTCAACAACTCGCAAGTATGGTGGAACCGGCCTTGGTCTTGCAATCAGTCGGCAACTGGTTGAGCTTATGGGTGGCAAGATTGGAGTAAACAGTCAGGAGGGCAATGGTTCCGAGTTCTGGTTTACGATTTCCCTGAAAAAGCAGCCATTTCAGAGTACTGTCGGAATATCGTCGAAGCCTGAAATTGCGGGGATAAGGGTTCTTGTCGTCGATGATAATGCCGCGAATCGTAAAATGCTGAAGATTGTGCTTTTATCGTTGGGTATCCGTGTTACTGAGGCATCCGGAGCTGATGCCGCCATGGCTGAACTTCGGAACGCTTTCAACAGTGGTGATCCCTGTGTCCTGGCCATTATTGATATGCAGATGCCTGATATTGATGGCTTGATGCTCGGCAAAACAATAAAAGCGGATTCGCAGTTGCACAGTACGGTGCTCCTGCTCATGAGTTCTGCCGGTTCATTATCTCACAGGGAAGAGTTTCAACGGACAGGTTTTTCTGCTTTTCTGTCAAAGCCTGTACGTCAGATTGAGCTTGTTGAAGCAATAAACAAAGCTGTTTTCGATCATAATACTCAACAGGGAAGTCCTGAGCAAGTGATTGGTTATCCGGCTACGGGAAAACGTGAGTCATCAAAGTTGCCGAACGGAAAGCCTTTGCCTTACCGTATTCTGCTTGCAGAAGACAGTGTTGTTAATCAGATGGTTGTTTTAGGGATACTGGTGAAGCTCGGTTATGTCGTCGATGTTGTTTCAAATGGGCAGGAGGCTATTGAGATTCTTGAAAAAAGAGCATATGATCTGGTCTTGATGGATGTTCAGATGCCTGTTATGGATGGGCTGAACGCAACAGGAATTATCAGAGATCCGGCATCAAAAGTACTTGATCACAGGATTCCTGTTATTGCTTTAACGGCACACGCCATGCAGGGCGACAGGGATAGTTGTCTAAATGCGGGGATGAATGACTATGTGTCAAAGCCGATTGATGCCTCAGTGCTTGCTGAAACCATAATGAAGTGGCTGGCATAAATACCGGATTTAGCTGTATGAGAGGTGCTCTTGCGTGATACCAAAGAGCGTTGTGATATCTCAGGCCCCTTCCTCCCACTCGATAAAGAGATCATTCAGTTCCTTGCAGAGCGCATGGTAGTCGTCAAGGGTTTTAGTAGTCTCCTCCTTGCTTTTTTTGTAGAAATCCATAATGGCGAATGAGGATTTC
>JAAXUM010000177.1:1682-4678 GCA_013336025.1 Chlorobiaceae bacterium | reverse complement strand
ACTGCTGATAAAATGAGAATCACATACCTCGTGGGTAAAGTGAAACACGCGCAAAGATAAGTATGATGGCTGAGCACTTAATGAAGGCTAATTAAGGTTGAAGGAAATGATTCAGGATCATCTTAACAAGATTGAAGATAGACTGAAGCAGAGCGAAGCGGTCAAAGAGAGTGACAAAGCCGAGTTGTTGGCCCTCCTGACGACCCTGAGGACTGAAATTGCCGACCTTTCTCAGACTCACTATGAGCAGGCGGAAAGCATAACAGGATTTGCCGAATTATCAGCCCGCGAAGCCACACGCAGTGAAAAAAATCCGGCGCTCCTCAATTTGTCAATTGAAGGTCTGTCTTCATCGGTTCGGGGCTACGAAACATCTCATCCAAGGCTAGTGGAGATTATCAATACCTTCTGCAATATGCTCTCTAATCTGGGAATCTAGCGTCCATGACAACCATCTAACCCACAGATACAGTCTCGTGATCGGCATGACTGACCACTCTGTTCCTTCCTGAAAGAGAGATTTCTCAAGTCTTCCGGTAGATGCAACATTTCTTCAGGAAATCAACAGCCGAATTATTAAGTTGTTTCCAACGATTTTGCGAATTTTTTAATTCATTTCGCTTGACATAGGTATTTGTTTGATATTTCATGGGATAAGCATAAAAATAACTGTTAGGCAGCATCAAACTGGTACATTGAGAAAGGAGATACCATGAAAAAGAGTACCTTCGCCTTGATCATATTTTGTTCAACATTCCTGACGCTCCTGCTGGTCGCGGCCGGGAGTGCGCAGATGACGGGTCTGGCTGACAAAACAGTGGTAGTAGCAGTATTAAAAGCCTATGGTCCAGGCGGTCCTGCTCCTGCTATGCGTGAAGCCGCTAAGATATTCGGAGACAAGAAGAGAATTAGGGTAGAAATCAACGCCGGTCCAACGCCTACTTGGAAGGATCGGGCAATGAAGGACGCAGATCTGATCTTCAGCGGCTCCGAGTATATGATGACCGACTTTGTGCAGAAGGACTTAAGTGGCCTGATCGACACGGCAACGATCCGCACTCTTTACCTACGTCCTTCTGCCATTCTCGTACGTCCCGGTAATCCGAAGGGTATCAAAGGCATCAAGGATCTTGCCAAACCCGGTCTTCGTATTCTTGTAGTGCAAGGCGCAGGTCAGGTAGGCATGTGGGAGGACGTAGCTGGTCGAACGGGAAATGTTAACCTTGTAGATGCCGTGCGTCGTAACATTGGATTCTTTGCCCCAAACAGTGCTGAGGCCAAAAAACTCTGGAGCAGTGATCTTACCTATGATGTTTGGCTCATCTGGACCATTTGGCAGAAAGAGAGTCCCGCCTCTGCTGACCTAATAAATACCGAACCAGAGAACACAATCTATCGCTCGTGCGGCATTGCGGTCACAAATCGTTCAGAGAGAACGGCCTTAGCGAAGGAGTTTGCCGATTTCCTTCAGTCTGCCGAGGGACAAGAAATCTTCGTGAAATGGGGCTGGGTGGCACCATAAACTACACGGTCTCGGCCACATTTGCTTCTTCCTGAAGTCAAGCAGTCAGACAATATTTTATTCATACTCCCTTTCAGATGGTAATGAGCGTGCTCGAAAAAATCGCGTTGACATTCAAGCGTATCTCCCCCTATAAAAACGATCTTCTTATTTAAAAATGCATTTGTATTGCCGGGATGAGCCCCAGCAATGCAGGAACAAATATGTCCCGTGATCATAACCATAAAATTAGCAATTACAATCGCGCCTTTGCTATTGGTATTATGCTCAATGTCATTTTCGTTGCCATTGAAGCAGGCTATGGAGTTGCGGCAGGATCTTTGGCCCTGATAGCGGACGCCGGGCACAACTTAAGCGATGTGATAAGCCTATTGCTCGCCTGGGGTGCTGGTTTGCTGGCTGAGAAAGCCGCAACAGAAAAAAGGACATATGGTTTTCGGAAGGTAACAATAATGGCTTCTTTAGCCAGCGCAATATTGCTTCTTGTTGCGCTGGGCGGCATTACCTGGGAAGCCATTGGCCGATTCTTCACTCCGAAACCGGTTGACGGAATGACCGTTATTGTGGTTGCTGCCATTGGCGTTGTTATTAATACAATCACCGCATTGCTTTTTGTATCCGGCCAAAAAAACGATTTGAACATCAGGGGTGCATTCCTCCATATGGCCGCCGATGCCGGTGTTTCGCTTGGTGTCGTCGTGGGGGGCATAATAATCATGAACACAGGCTGGTTGTTGATTGATCCTCTTATCAGTCTTCTTATCGTAGCTGTTATCCTTGTTGGCACTTGGTCTTTGCTTCGTGATTCGATGAATCTTGCCATAGATTCTGTTCCTGAAGGCATTGATATGGATGGAATAAAGAGATACTTAACCGATCTTGAAAATGTTTCTCAGATACATGATCTGCATGTTTGGCCTATGAGTACAACGGAAGTTGCCCTGTCTGTCCATTTGATTACAGTTGGCGATTCCTTGAACAGTGATTTTCTGTGTAAACTCCAGCAAGAATTACATGATCGTTTTAGCATAGAACATTCGACTATACAGGTTGAAAGACAAAATGATGGTCCCTGTATCTTAAATAAGAACGGATGCATATAAAAGGGACAATCGGGCATCCGGGGTTTTTCTCCACCCAGCTCCAACATCACCTGGTGAGCGGGTCCTCACTGGGTGATGTTTTCGGCAAGGACAACTTCCTGAAAGCGTTAAAATTGGTTTTCTACAATAGATAGAAGATTACGATCGTTAATGAACAATCTTGTTAAACAAAAAAGGCAGAGCCAAAAGACTCTGCGCATCTCCTGATTGATTTTTATCATTTTTTTGCTATATTGGCTGTGTTCCAATAGGCGAACCGGTAACCAGTGCATTACTTGTTTCGGGCACACTCTCAACTTCGCCGACCCGGTCTTCACTCAGTATTAACCCTTAACCACTCAGAAAGGAGATAATTTTATGAGAGTTCGTTT
>JAAXUM010000177.1:0-1672 GCA_013336025.1 Chlorobiaceae bacterium | reverse complement strand
AGTTCGTTTTTTAGCTGTTTTTATCGTTGCATCAATCTTTTTAGTCGGCACTGTTGCCGCAGACACTGCCAAATTGCAGGTCGATCGCCAGCGTGCCGAGATACTGAAGCAGCGCGAGCTTCAGGCTCCGCCTGTAATCAAACAACAGTTGCAGCAGATGCGTGCCAACATCAAGCGGAAGAACCTTAAATACATGGTGGGCTACACAAAGGCACTCGGCAAACCCAATAGTGCCCTGTTCGGTGACAAGGACGATCCAAAAGTGACCTCGCCTCAGGCCCGAAGGTTATCCAATCAGAAGGCAATGGAGCTGATGAAGCTTGATGATAAAGCCAAGGCTGATTATATTCTCAAGAATCCGTCTCTTGTCCAGAAGTATCCTGACCTCGTCATTAAGCCCCTGATTTGTTCGAAGCTGGCGTCATTCAACTGGCGCGATAAGGGCAAGGTATCACCTGTAAAAGAGCAGGCTTGCTATGATTGCTGGGCATTTGCCGCTGCAGGCGCATATGAGTCGAGCTACCTGATCAGAAATGGCATAACTGTCGATGATTCGGAGCAGTATATCATTGACTGCGCAGTATCCGATCCTCCCGACAATGAAGATGCCGGTAGTTGCAGTGGTGGACTCGCGGTAAAGGCACTCCAGCATATGGTCAGGGTTGGCACTGCCACCGAGGCAACCTTGCCGTATACGGGAACGAATCATGCCTGTACAAACCCTGCCACCCCCCTTGATGCCATATCGTGGGGATTTGTAAATCCTGACGCTGACTTTCCGACTACTGCCCAAATAAAAGAGGCACTGTGCAAATACGGTCCTCTTACTACCCGTATGAGGGTGGTTTCAGATGACTTCAAGGCTTATACAGAAGGCGTGTACAATGAAACGGTTGCGTCAGACACTTCAGGCGAAGGACACGCTGTTGTGATCGTGGGATGGGATAACGCCAAGGGCGCCTGGCTGATCAAGAATTCATGGGGCACTGACTGGGGCTATGACGGGTTCGGCTGGATCGCATACGGTAGCAACAGGATAGGCCGGCACTCAGCATGGATCGTGGCCGAGAGCAGCCTATGGAGTATCCGTGATGCCATACATTGGCGAGTAGGTTATCAGCAAGCATACAACCGAATTAGAGAGCACCAGAAATATAGTAAAAGCAAAGAGCAATTAACTAAAATCGAAGCAGAGTTGAAATCGAGCGAGAAAACGATGACTGCTGCAGAGCAACTCCTGAGCAAAAAACCTATAAATAAACAGGAAGCAAACTCACTCGTAGTGAATATTGATAATCATACAAAGAATTTGGATAATATGACAAACGCATTGGGGGGTGAAACTCTAACCACTACGCCTCTAAGTAGCACTCAGACAAGCACGCAGTTGACTCAGCAGAAAATGCTGGCAACGCAATCACAGCAGCAGACCCTGCAGACACTCAGTAACTTTTCGAAGTCAATGCATGATATGCGAATGTCAATAATTCGAAATCTTAGATGATAAAAATCTAATGTCTACGAAAAGGGTGTTGAGGAGAAAAGGAGAGAGCAAGAGTTCTTGAAAGTCAAAGTCGACCTCCCTGGCTTCCAGGCAGAATTGAGCACGCGAGATCCTACGCGGGCGCTCGCCGAGTTGCGCCGCATCATCGCCGCGCTCCACACAGATGAG
>JAAXUM010000176.1 GCA_013336025.1 Chlorobiaceae bacterium | reverse complement strand
AAGCTTTTTAAATTTCCTACTCGTCGGCGTTGCTTCTTTTCGTTTTACTATCACGATGCGATCCCCCTCCTGCAGAAAATCGACTTCTGTATCAGGAGTTATCCCTAACTTTTCCCGTATGTTAACAGGTATCGTCACCTGCCCTTTTGTTGTCACTTTCATGCCATCCTCCAGTATTACGTATTACCAGTAAGAATACCACATTCCTCCTGATAAATCAAACGATGTTCATGAATCGAGAGATTGCCATGCGGTCAAGAAACGTTTTCCGGTCCGTATCGTCACGAACAATGCTTCCCCGCTCGATCCCCCGGATAATCACAAGATGCAGGGTTCCCTGAGCATCAAGTCTCGGTCCTCGCGGCATCGCACTCTCCCTTAATATTTTGCCCGGCAATCGGGTTTTCTCCTGATTTCAAGATACCAGATCACAGTATTTTTAGCAACGGATCAGCGTCCCCAAGTCTGCCTATCGATGATCATGTTCAGTTCGATATTCCGGTTACCACCCAGCCCAAGACCGTTGACAGTGAAATTGGAACTTCCGGCGATAGCTTTTTCAACCCCGCTGGGCTGAAGAATGTGGTACATTTTGCCATGCAGGAAGTTTGGCTTAACCATCGAACGAATTTCAGCCTTGCCGCTTAACCATTCAGCGCATTCTTTTGCGACCGTTTTCTGGGAAAGGCGGCTTTCGATAGGAATAACAAGCTGGTCATCCTCGATTTTAAAATCGCGGGTGTTTACTTTCTCGGGGTCGAGCGATTTAAGAAATGTTGGTTCGCCGAAAAGAAAACGGAGGTGTTCTATGCTGGATAATTCATCTTTCAGATGGTGAAAAGCATAAATGGTGAAGTACGCGGAGACAACGGAAAGGCTGGAGGCATTCGTGATGTTTTTTTTCAGAAAGTCTCCAACAGTACCGTGAGAATGGTTATCGCGTATTGAGGAATAGCTCACAACATAAACTCCTTTTTTCCAGTGCCTTTCAAACCATGAAAAACATATCCCTTTTTTCAACAAGTAAATATTAAATATACGATTACAGCCAAAGCGCGGCAAGTTTTTTCAGTTCTTAGTGCTCAGTTCTGAGTATCAATATTTTTGCGACATGCTCACCGACTTGCTCACCGACTTGCTCACTGATTTGCCCTGCGAGTTCTCCTGTAACGTCCCGATCGGCTTGTATCTTTGACCGGAATGTCGCGGTGAAGAAATCGTTGAAGCGCAGTTCCAGTTCGGTGCCGCCGTGTTCGACGACCGCCTGGCGGATACGACTGATGTCGGTGCCGATCTTTTCGATGTAGTCGATGCGATGAAGCAAAGCAGCAATGCGGGGATTTCGAGCCACGCTCTTGGGGCCCAACTCTTCCGGAGAGAGGCCGCTCGGCAGGCCACCGGGGTTAGTGACCTGAATTCCCGGTCAGATTATAACGATGATCATTGCTTTATTTCGGCAAGCCAGGTTCTGCCTTTTTCAGTTACTCGATACTTTTGCAGGCTGCTTGTTGGTTTATCCGGAATAGTACGCTCAATCCACCCTGATGTTATGAGCGGCTCAAGGTAGGTTTTGCGCAAATGTTCCCGGTGTTTTATACCTGTGACTGACTGCAGCTCTTCGCGAGACAGAGTGGAGCTTATAACAGCTCCGAGAAGCTTTTCGACTTGCGCGGTGACTTGCGCGGTGACTTCCCCACCAATTTCCCCACCTGTTGCCATGAAGAATGTGATTTCGTGACCTCTCATGTTACCTGCCTTGTGACGGGCCCCGACTTGTTCGATTACTTGTTCAGTTACTTGGTGCTGACTTGGTGCCGAACCAGATCCCGACGTGTCTTGTTTATTTGAACGTATCATAGCTGAGCCCTCTTCTGATCGAGTAATTTAAAAAGTTCTCTTCCTTTGGCTGTAAGACGGTATTTCTGGCTCGGGCTTCTGTTTCTCTTGCAGGTTCATTCCTTTGCGTTAAACTTTCCGGTTAAATCCACAGCGGGAACCAAGCTCATGGGCCTCATCATGGGCCTCGACTTGTTCGGGTACTTTTCCTTTGACATTCTTGCGTCGAATCGTCATCACCCGGAATCCGCCGTCAATCCCGATTTCAGTCTCCTGCAATCCAGCTTTTGTTGCATCGCCGGATCATGTCGCGAATGCCGGTTCCCATGCGCTCTATATTATTGAGCAGGTACCTGGGATCGGCAAATTGTGGTTTATAAAAAACTTGCGGACATGTGCGTGAGAGGTAACAATGCGCCTACAGCCTCACAGCCCGACCTCAATCGAATAGCATGAAGACAAGGTTCCCGATGCGTCCAGTCTCGATTCTCGTTGCATATGGCTATATCGTTTTGAAGTTTTCAATAACGTATACACACATAGGGACTCTCAGACATATTCCCTGCTAAAAATATTTTTTATTCTATTGCACTACCTCCCCTATGCCCACGAACCCTCAGTTACCGAGGAGTTGATCGAGATGCTCATCTGGTTTAAACCCCTCGTCATGATCACCTCGTTTATTCATCCGCGAGAGTTGAGTGACGAGGTGTGCAGCGTGCTCGACCGTCTTTCCGATGCAGGAATCGTGCTTCTCCAGCAGGGTCCGATACTCAAGGGCATCAACGACGATGTGGACACACTGAGAACGCTGTACGAAAAACTGGTTCAGCATCGCACCATGCCCTACTATGCGACCTGGGGCATCGTTTCTCCCGGCAACCGTCACTTCACGCTCGACGGCGAAAGCGCACGCAAGCTGATAAGGCAGCTGGAAAACACCACCTCCGGCTTCTGCATTCCGCATCTCAGCACCCTCGATCAGAACAATAACAAGACCCGCTCTATCGGATGAAGCGGCCATCGATAAGCCGTGCTTGCAGAAAAACTTCGGCGTCAGAGTCTATTTCCTCGACGCCAACTCCCGTTCCTGCTGCCGGATCACAGAAACAGTTCCGTTATTCCCCTCTTCAATCAACTCCTGCTCAATATTCCCTCTAAGCAGACTGGAGCTTTCATCGGGTAACGGCAAAGACAAAAGTTTTCTGCCTCTTTTAGCACATTCCTGAGGCGCAACATCAAATCCTTTCAGTGAATTATTTTTGAAAAGGCATGCACGCTAAATCCCGAGGCGGGAGACATCCTCTTTTCTCCTCAGTCCCGTAGGGACGACATACCGGTAGCACAAACAACCTATCCCCTCGCCCACACTAAGTTGCCTACACTCGAAGAATATTTACACGAGACCTCCACCCTTGGGTTCAGTTTATGTCCTAATTGAGCTAGGTGTAATCGGTTTCCAACTTTTAACAATAGCCACATTTATAGTTTGTTGATCGCTTATATGCTTTGTTATATTTCCGTTAAGCCGATTAAATAACTCATTATATAGCTGCTCTTCCTCAGCAAATAAAAAAAGCACACCATATTTTACGAAATTTTGCTTTAAATATTCACGCAACTGCATCAGACCGTTCTCATAATCCTCACGGATTGACTCAAGCATCTTCAACTCGAAGATAACTGGTATCAAACCATAATAAACCCAAAGGTCTACGCGCCCTGTGCCAGCTCGTATCTCTTTATGGACATCTCCACGAGCCATACCTTTCCAATAAGTTTCCATAACTTGTTGAACATCAAATTCTTTAAACCTTTTTTTAGATTGCGACGAAGATATTTTATTGAACTTACTCCAAAGTGAGGACTCTTCACTCTTTATAAAACGATGTATATCTTCAGAAATCTCATCATCTGAATTTCTAAATTCATTTCTCCACACTTTCGTAGCGATTTTTGATACCTTATATTTTAATATTTTAAGCTCATGTGAGCAACGAGCTATCATTTTTATTTTTAAAAAAAGCTCCTTTGAATATTCTTTTTTCCAGCTTAAAATACCAGAAATCTCCTTTTCATGTTTTTGCATTAATTTCAAAACAATATCACTAGGCAATCTAGAAATAGCATCAGATAATGAATAAAAAGTATCAGAATGCCGACATGCAATCCAATAGCCTAGCAATTTATCAGCAATCTCATTTTGCATATCAATATTAATCTTTGGAAATAAAAGAACTAGTGCTCGTGCAGCTTCGCCACGAGCTCCAGCATCTTTATCATAAAGGGCTCTCATTAAGACAGGAATATCATTTGATGAACCAACTAAACCTAAGCCTCTGATTGCATTTGTTCGATTGATACCGTCTTGGTCATCAAATACACATTGTTGAAAAAGTAAATGGTACTTTTCTGGTGAATGACAACTTAAGAGTGCATTCAGTGTAACTCCACGCACCTTATCGTTTTCATCTTTACAAAGTTCGAAAATACTTGAGAGAGTACTAATATCATCAAAACGTATTAAAGCTTTACCTATAGATGATCTTACAATTGCGTCACTATCTGTTATAGCAATCTGAAGTTTTTCAATACACGAAGGATCAAGAATCAATCCAAGAGCATTCGCTGCCGAGCCTCTGACAATTGAATCTATATCCTCCGTCAAGGCTTTTGTCAGTCCGGGAACTGCAGTTCGGTCACCTATCGAACCAAGCGCATTCGCTGCCGAGCCTCTGACATCTGATGCGTTGTCCTCCGTCAAGGCTTTTGTCAGTCCGGGAACTGCAGTTCGGTCACCTATCGAACCAAGCGCATTCGCTGCCGAGCCTCTGACATCTGATGCGTTGTCCTCCGTCAAGGCTTTTGTCAGTCCGGGAA
>JAAXUM010000175.1 GCA_013336025.1 Chlorobiaceae bacterium | reverse complement strand
GAAATTTCCCCTGTTTTTTAAAAATGCCGATAATTCTGAACTTCCCGTTTTTAATCTGGATTGTTTTGCCCAGAGCGCTTTCCTGTGGAAACAGTCCTGTTGCAATATCATCACCGATGACGCAGACCATATTTCCTCCGGAGGACTCCTGCGGGGTAAAGAATCGTCCCTGAGCAAGATCCCCGGATGCTGTCAGGAGGTAGTCATGGGTTGTGCCAAGGGAAAAGATCGATTCAAGAATTTTTTCCCTGTATTTTGCCGAAGCCTGGTAGGTTGACATCTGGGGAACGGCTATGTCGAGTTCGGAATCCGGATTGTCGGCAATAATACGATTGATCTGTGTCGCATAGTCGGTTTTGAGGTCAGGACGGTTTCTGTAACGCCACCATTGGCCCATGGTGCTCCATGATGTTTTCTGGACGTAGATGACATCGTAGCCAAGCATGGCCAGACTTTTTTCAAATCCGGTGTCAATGCCGTTTATTGCCGTACCCATCATGGTTATGGCAACTATGCCGATAATGACGCCAAGAGCCGTGAGAAAAGAGCGGAATTTATTGGATTTGATTTGAAACACCGCAATGTTCAGGCTCTCCATGGTTTCATTTCGAAACTGTTGCCGGGCTGATTTCATTGGGGTGTGTCGCTTTCAATTTTTCCGTCTCTCAGTCTTATGACACGACGGGTATAGCGGGCGATGTCCTCTTCATGCGTGATAAGGATAATGGTGTTGCCGGCATCGGAAAGGCTTCCGAATATGTCCATGATCTCCATACTGGTAGCGGTATCAAGGTTGCCTGTAGGTTCATCGGCAAGGATGATGCTCGGGTCGTTAATGAGTGCTCTTGCAATGGCAACGCGCTGAATCTGTCCTCCTGATAACTCTGAGGGTTTATGTGTTATCCTGTTGCCGAGTCCGACGCGATGCAGTGCCTCTGTCGCCCGTCGTTCACGCTCTTCGGGTGTAATTCCGGCATAAATCAGCGGGAGTTCGACATTCCTCAGGCAGTTGAGTCTCGGGAGCAGATTGAATGTTTGAAAAACAAATCCTATTTCACGGTTTCGGATTCTTGCCAGCTCATTATCATCCATCTCGGCGACATTCTGACCGTTCAGCTCATAGCTTCCCGAAGTAGGGATATCGAGGCAGCCGATAATATTCATCATGGTGGATTTTCCGCTGCCTGATGGTCCCATGATGGCCGTGTAATCGTTGCGTTTGAACTGAAGATCAATCGAGTCAAGAGCTTTGACGGTCTGTTCTCCCATTTGATAAAATTTGGAGAGAGACTTCATGTTGATGATGACTGGCTGCATCGTCTATTTTTTTTGGGTCTTTACCTTACTTCCATCATGAAGCCCGGTGGTAATTGCTGTATAGCTTCCCGATACAATTTCATCGCCCTCTTTTATTCCTGAGGTGACGATGATATGAGAGTTGTCGGTCGTGCCGGTGGTAACTTTTCTGAACCATGCTTTTGCACTGCTGACTATAAATACCCCCTGCACGGTTTCGCTTTCCTTCAGCGGAAGCGTGGATTTCACCATTGTCGATTTTTCCTGTACTTTTTCATCCTTCGCTTCATGAGGGTTTCTGATAGTCACGCTTTGAATCGGGACGACAAGAGCGTTTGTAACCCTCTCCGTTTCAATATCGGCCGTTGCGCTCATGCCGGGTTTAAGAAGTCTGTTATGGTTCAGGATGCGGATTTTAACCGAAAAATTTGTCACCTCTTCCTGGCTTCCGGCAGCCAGGGCAAGAGCCGAGTTGGAAATTTCATGAACGACACCCTTGAAAACGCGATCGCCGTATGCGTCAACGGTAACTGAGACCGGGTCACCTTTTTTGACATTGACAATATCGTTTTCATTGACCTCAACCTTTACCTGCATGCTGTCGAGATTTGCAAGCCGCAGCACTTCGGTTCCGGGAAACTGACCGGTTCCGACAACGCGTTCGCCGGATTTGCTGTTCAACGCAACGATGCTTCCGCTGATCGGCGCTCTGACAACGGTTTTTTTCATTCTGTCATTGTTCAGGTCAAGAAGACTCTTGTTCTGTTGAATGGCATACAGTGAGGATTCATATGATGCTCTGGCTGCCTGAACGTTGGTTTTTGCCGTCATGTAATCTGTTTCAGAAATCAGTTTTTCCTTGAAAAGCAGGCTTGCTTTTCGGAAATCGTCTTCCGCTTTCAGTTTTCGCGACCCTGCTTCGAGACTTTGTGATTTTGCCTGGTTGAGCTGTGCCTGACTCTGTTCAACCTGGTTGATATAGACATCCGGCTGGATTTTGAAAAGCAGAGCGCCTTGTGCAACCTGATCACCTTCCTTGACGGGAAGTTCAATAATCTCTCCCGATACATCGGGTGACATGGCAACTTCAATTTCCGGTTCGATTTTTCCGGTTGCCGTTACCAGGTGGATGACATCTTTTCTGAATGCCTTCTCAGTAGTCACTTCGAGCGGCTTTTCCCGTAACATGATCCAGGTCAGGAGAATGCCTCCAGCAACAAGAATTCCCGAGATGGCAAGGATTATTGTTTTGCGTTTCTGTGAAAGTTTCTTTTTTGACATGGGTTATTGCAAAAAAATGCGTTGTTCAATAAGTAGGTGAGTTTCCGGTAGCAAAATCAAGTGCGTTTTTCTGAAGGGCAAGGGTATAGGTGGCCTGGCTCAGGCTTGACATGGCACTGAAAAGAGCTGCTCTTGCGGTGCTTAATTCAACAAACCCTGCTGCTCCAAGATCATATTTCTTTTTTACGCCTTCATAGGCAGAGCGGGCTGCCTTAAGGTTTGCTTTAGCTGATTCAATGCTTTTCGATGCTGCTGAATATTCAGAGGCCGCCTGCTGAAGTTCGATCTGGATATCTGATTTCAGATCGTCATAGTCAAGCCGCTGGTTAAGGTAATTGATTTTTGCCTGCTCAATAGCATATCGGGTTTGAAAGCCGTCAAAAATTGCCCAGTTCATGCTGAGCACCACAGAGTATCCGGTCAGATTTTCAAGCTGATCAAGAAGGGGCGGATAGGAGTAGTCAACAGTGTTTTCACCGATTGATCGGCGAAGGGATTCCTTTCCGCCGGTGCTGATATTGAAACTCAGGTCGAGCTTTGGATAGAGAGCTCCCCGGTACTGTGTTATCTGCCATTTTGCCGCTCGTGTTTCGAGTTCCCTCCCCTTGAGATCCGGACGTTTTTCAAGCCCTTCTGTAATAAGTGATCTGATATCGTTTTTTTTAGGAAGCGTTGTGAAAAGGGTTTTCGGTACAGGCGCAAGTGAAAGCCGGGTGAGGGGATCAATCCGCAGTCTGCGCAACAGTTCGAGCGTGCTTTGCTCAAGCCGGTTTTCGGCCTGGATGACCGATAGCTCGCTGTTCGCCACTTCGGCCTGCTGCTGGTAGAGATCAATCATTGATTTCAGACCGATCTGAAACTGCCTGTTGGTGAGGGTAAGCTGGTCTTTTGTCGAGAGCAGATTTTCGCGTGCAATAGCAAGAATTTCCTGATTCAGGAGAACCTGATAGTATGCCTGGGTGACATCGAAAACAATCGCCTGTTTAGCTCTCGAAAGGGAAAACTGTGCAGCATCTTCTTTTTTAAGGGCGGCTTGCAGAGACGCATAATCCCTGAATCCATTAAAAATATTCAGGGATGTTGTAATGGCGAAATCGACTGTTTCACTTTTTGTTTTGATTTTTTCGGACAGGTTTCCTGTTCCTGTAAGGTCTGTATAGGATCGGGTAACGCTGTAGGGTATATAGCTTGCCGAAGCCGAGATTTTCGGGAGAAAATTACCATAACTTCTCAGGATGTCAGCGCCCTGAAGCCTGAGAGCGTTTTCTGCCTTTTTTGCTGTTGATGCATTTTCAAGGGCGATTGCGATACACTCCTCAAGTGATACTTTTTTTTGTACGGGTTCAAGAGCATTGCTTTGTGAGGGTCTGAAAAAAAGGAGTGCGGCAATACAGAAAATGAAAAAAAGCCTGATGGTCAAGGGTAAAACTGAGTACCGTTTATGTGAAAAAAAATCTTTTCCTGCGTTAAACATTATGTCTTCTCTACCTTGTATTGCCGGTAATAGTTTCAGCATTCCGGAGGAATGGTTCAGACCTGGTGACGGTTCAGAGTTTTTCAAGCAGTTCATTAATCCGGTTTTTGTAATTCTCGGCTTTATCCGGTTTAAGCTGTATAAGCGAGGTATAGACCTTGATCGCTTTTTTATAGGCTCCCTGCTCTCTGAAGAGATTCGCAAGGCTTTCTGTCGGAAGGGCTATGACGACATCGTCCGGAAATGGTTGTTTCTGTTCCAGAATAGGTGTCGGGTCAAAGCTTTCCGTTGTTTTTTCAGGCTCAAAAGCCATCAGCGCAGCCATCAGTTGTTCAAGCTCTTCAGACAGAAGATCATCGGATACTTCTGTCAGATTTGCGTTCAATGCCGGCAGTGAGGTCTGCAGGTCGATCAGTTCCCTGCGGGCAATCTCGTTTGTTGGGGCGAGACGGCAGCAGTTATGAAGGTAGTTTGCTGCCAATTCGTAGTTTTTAAGGCCACGCAGCGCTCTGGCATAGAGGAGGTTGAGCAGATAGGCATCTGCATATCTCTCCAGAAAGGGGGCGATTTTGTTCCGAGCCGACTGGTACTCTCCTTTTGAGAGATCAAGGGATACGTCGGCGTAAAAAAGAGAGGGATCACTGCTCATCATCGGGTTAGCTCCGTGCTC
>JAAXUM010000416.1 GCA_013336025.1 Chlorobiaceae bacterium | reverse complement strand
ATTGAGATCAGATACAACCCGATCCCGCATACATCAGCCAGAAGATCATAGAGTGAACAGCAACGATAGGGCATAAATGATTGAGCAATTTCAATGGCAATACCATAACCAAGCAACCCCATTATTTTGACGGCGCCAAACGATGTTTTCGGAAAGGCAAAATCCACAAGAAGGGAGAGCAGGTAAAAAGCCAGGAAATGGAGCACTTTATCCTGTATGGTAACACCGAAATCACAGGTAGCCGGTGTCATGGCCTGATAATTGATAAACAAGAACGCCAGAATCAGTAAAAGACGTGACTCGATTTTTAATAATCGCCTGATATTTTTCACAGCAGATGGGAAAGATTGCCTGAGTTCATGCCATTTATCGACTGCAGTGCACTTCTGTATTTTGAAAAATTCTTGCAGGGATGTTCATCCTGCAGTTTGTCGGCATGAATTTTTTTAATAAGCTCGACAACGTGAACCGGATCCATCACATGAAAAATCATATGCATATCCGCTTTATTGAAAAAATGCCGGGGCATCACCTCTGTCTCAAGCCAGAGCAGAAGACTCGTCCATATTTCGCCATATAAAATAATCGGGGTATCACAGATATGCTCAACCTGCACCAATTGCCATGCATAAAACAGCTCAAGCAGGGTGCCGATTCCTCCCGGAGCAACCACGACAGCGTCAGAGAGCGCCATAAAGGTATCAAGCCTGCTGCTGAACCGGTCAAACTCACCCTTGATGTCAAGAAAGGCATTTGCACCCTGCTCCCTCGGCAAGCTGATGTTCAGGCCAATAGAGAAATTTCCGGACCGGGCGCTCTTTGATCCTGCATTTGCCGCCTGCATAAGTCCGGGGCCTCCGCCGGTAACAATATCAAAACCCGCTTCTGCAAGACCTTTGGCTATCTGAAAAACATCCCGGTAATCCTGATCGCCCTCCTGTATCCTTGCAGAACCAAACATCGCCACACGATAATATGCGTCCATAATACTATACGTTACAGCATTGCATCAAATTCATCCTCGCTGATCACCTTGACGCCGAGCTTCCGCGCTTTGTCAAGCTTGCTGCCGGGTTCACTGCCGGCAACAACCAGTCCGGTGCTCCTGCTGACCGAACCAACAACCCTCCCTCCCCGTTCCTGAACAAGTTCCGATGCCTGTTGACGACCATACCGTTCGAGCGATCCGGTAAACAGAACACTCACACCATCAAAATTCCTGTTGATCATCTTCTGAGGCCCCGTAGAGCGTAAGGGAAAACCTGCATCCCTGAGTTTTCGGAGCAGCACCTGAGACGACGACTTTGAAAAATAGTCCCTGACACTACGAGCAACAACCGGCCCGATATCAGGCACCGTTGCGAGCTCCTCTTCCGAAGCATCCTGCAATGCATCAATCGTCTCATAGGCCCTGGCCAGTTCACGGGCCGTAGCCTGGCCGACATGACGAATACCAAGCGCATAGAGCAGGCGTTCATAACTTTTTTGACGACTCTCTTCAAGTGCACGCAAAAGATTGTGCGCCGATTTCCGTCCCATCCGATCGAGAGCCTCAAGCTGCGGTTCCTGCAGAAAATAAAGATCTCCGGCATCCCTCACGAGACCCTTCTGAACAAGCTGGGCTGCCAGCGATTCGCCAAGCGACTGAATATCAAGGGCATTTCGTGAGGCAAAATGCAGCAATCGCCCCCTGATCTGCGCAGGACATGCATCTTCATCAGGGCAGTAGTAACTGACCTCGTTTTCGGGTTTTTCGAGCGGAGTCCCGCACTCTGGACAAACCAATGGTACACCAACAGGCTCTGCGTCTGCGGGACGTTCATCGAGAACAACCCGA
>JAAXUM010000174.1 GCA_013336025.1 Chlorobiaceae bacterium | reverse complement strand
GGTCAGATAAGTGAATCGAGAGGCGGTTATCAAGAAGCGAGAAATCATCTTAACTGCATGTAATATAATGAATTATCTCAATCATTCCGCAGCTTTGCAATTATCGTAAGTCCGACTGGCTGCTAGGGTGCTCGATATCATGCAAAGCGCATGTGCCCCGAGAAAAATCGGTGAGCAGAAGCAGGTAGCCTGAGCAATTGTTGTGATGGTATAGTTGTGTGAACAGGAAGTGGCCCTCACTGGGAGGCGATGAGGGCCGACTTCCTAATCAGCTTCACGGTCACTATGCACAAAAAATGGCGTGCAGATGAGTACTGTATGTGGTCATGTGCTGGCATAATCAGAGTTCAAATCATAAAAAAGACGAGTAGTCCATGTTCGATCTCACTGATGTCAGGTATGTCAAGCGAATCATTGTTGGGAATGACAATCCGCAGAACTTGCGATCGCCAGCAGAGATAGATGCCGCTAACGAACTGCTTAACAGATGTTTGCATGATGCGCCAAAAGGTGTCATCATCGGTACGGAGAAGAATTTTGCGATTCTTAACGTTGGAGAGCATCAGGTTGTGCTTCAGTGGCTTGTCTATCATGTCGGATTTCCAAGAAAACCGTCCTGGATACAGGATTAAGTGGAGGATGATAGCATGGTTACGAAGGAGATCGGCTTCGATGAATTTCTATTAGCTATCATCAGCGCTGTCAGTAGAGCCCGTGAACGAGTTGAAAAACGTGAGACAGAGAATCGGAAGCAAGCAGAGGGCTTATTCGGGAGCAAGATGATCCTGAGTGATATTCCAGCGACGGCATTGAGGGCATTTCACGGATATCAACTATCAGGTCTGTCGTTTGAATTTGATTTCGGCTTGGACACTACAAAGTTCGGTAAAGATGGGGGTGGATTTCTTGAAATACTGGATGGTGATATGGCCGATCGTAATGTTCAGCCCACTGGACACATGAAGATTGTTATCGACGATAAACCATCTGAATGGGCGGTACTGGTGAATGAGGGCATGTTTATGAGCGGCGGCGCATCTACTTTTGAGACGACAGTTCCTTCATTGCCGAGGCGATCGGGTTTTATTTCGAGGATGTTCAGGAAAATATTCAAAGGGAGGGTGCAAACGACAAGATTTATTCTGAACGGAAGTCAGATGCGAGAGCTCCGTTTGTTGTTGAATGGAATATAAAATAAAGGATGTTGCTGTATTCATTTAGCAGATACAATTATACTATGGATTTGTTAAAAAAAATGTTTTGGAGAAAACTTTTTCAAAAAATAAAGGAGAACACAATGTATCGGAATGTCAGAAAAGCGGCATTGATAGTCGCTCTGTTAGGATTGGTTCCGGGATTCCGGATGGTTGAACCAGCGAAGAATTTGGTATGGCTTCCATCAGGGTTAATTGCTGAAAATATCGCATTAGCGTCCGATGAGGCTTTGAAGCCAGACAAATCCGCTTTGATCGGGAATTGGGTTGGACAGGTCAAAACGAAAAGCGGTGATCTGGTATCGGTTAAAATACGTGTTTACAAAAAAGGCGATGGCTTCGTTGGACTTGAAATGATCTATGGTGGCAAACGCAGTTGTACGCTCGATGGGGAATATGCAGGTGAGTTGAATGGCGCCTACAGGTTCAGTTTGACATCGAGAAATGGTGGGTATTGTGACAAGCTTGGTCAAATTTCGATGTCGATAGATTCTGATACCCGAATATCCTACGTGGTGACGAATACAAATGGCCAGGAAGTCGAACGAGGAAGTGTAAACAAATAGGGATCAGGAAAAGCTGATTCAGTTGAAAGCCCGTTGGAAGTAGCGGTCGCATGAGAAAAAAATCAAACAATGAAATTTCATGACTACGATACCACTCGATGATTTGATCGAGGCGCTTGCTGGCGCCATCATTGACGCTCAGGATCAGATTGAGCAACATCAACTGTCGAATCTTCTGAACTATTTCGACAACCAACAGCGCCCTAAAAGTTTGCTAATCAGATTGCCGTCAATGAATCCTAACGCTGGTCAGGATTCGGAAGATATGTATCGAGCGCCGCTGCTTCCGCTGGTCTCTCCAAATCAGCTAAAAATCAAAGATGTGGAACTGACCTTCGACGTCGATCTCGGTGGGCTTCCCGAGTCGTCGGATGAGGTTGGAAACGATTCAGGTGAAGGGGGAGGAATAAAAAAGAATATTATGGTTGATCTGGCCGGTGCTAAATCAAAAGAGAAAAGAGGGAATATCCATGTGGTACTGCGTGTGGAAGGCGCTGATCCAACCGATGGCGCTTCACGATTAATCAATCATCTCGCACAGACGCAGGGAGTGGTCAATACCGTGCAGGTCGATTGACGGACAAGCAACAATATTACAGAGTTGATGAGATGGAAATTCTGAAAAAAGGATCGTTCAAGCCACAAGTCAATAATTTGCAGGAAGCGTTGAAGTCAGGAGGTTACTTCGACGGGAGCATTGACGGTATTTTCGGGAACAGTACCGAGGTGGCTGTGAAAAATTTTCAGTCGCAATCTGGATTGCCAGCCGATGGTGTGGTGGGGTCTGTTACCTGGGCGAAGCTGTTTCCACCCGAACCTCTATCAGGTGATCTGGCCTCACGGTGTCTGGCGCTTACCGGCACGTTTGAAACCGGTAAGCTTGCGCCCGAATGTTTTGCAGCCATAGCCGGAAATTTTGACGGCCAGGGCATGAGTTACGGCGCATTGCAGTGGAACTTCGGCCAGGGTACCTTGCAGCCGTTACTGAACGAAATGATTGACAAGCATCCCAAAATCGTAGCTGATATTTTCGGGGGTGATCTGGCCCTTTTGCAGCAGGCGATTAAAGGAGGGAAACAGGCAGCACTCAGATTTGCCAGCAGTATTCAGAACACGGAAAAACATTATGTTTTGCCTCACTGGAAAGAGAGATTCAGGAAGCTTGGGTTGACTCCAGAGTTTCAGGCGATAGAAGTCAATGGCGCGTCGAAATATTATAACAATGCCAAAAAGCTTGTTACAACCTACAACCTCTGGTCATCAAGAGCTCTCGCTTTGATGTTTGACATCTGTGTTCAGAACGGATCGATTGCCGATGCTGTAAAATCGAAAATTATGGCCGATTTCAGCAAGCTTTCTACGACGCTGAGCCGTGAAGAAACTGAAGTTCAGAAAATGGTTATCATTGCCAACCGACGGGCTGAAGCTGCAAATCCGAAGTTCGTCGAAGATGTTCGCAAGCGGAAGCTGTGCATCGCAAATGGCAAAGGGGTCGTTCATGGCATAAGTTATGATCTGGCGGCTCAATTCGGGCTGGATTTATCTGCTGTGTCGCAGGCGTCGTGATATGAAAATCCTGGTTAACCGGTGTCCAACAAATCCTTTGACAGACAATCATTCATCGCGATGGTAAAGGCGAGTTATCTGCCTGATACAACAACCTTAAACTCATAGGAGAAAAAAATGAAACTACTTACATGGAACACACAAGGCGAACGATGGGAAGGTATAAAAAATCGGATCGACAGCTATGAACCAGATGTTTTTTGTATTCAGGAGGCAGGCAACCTTCCGGATCAAACAGGGTTTATGGGTGACACGGAATTTATTGAGCCAACATTGATCGGAAATCACAACGCCTATAAAATATGGTTTATGTATTGGGATCGGAAGGAAGGAGATGGGAACATCCGTTGTTCCATGGCTATGATATTTAAGGATGAGGGTGTTCCTGCAGTCTCATGGTCGACAGACACATACAAACGTCCGCTTATGCGGAAGTCAATTGGTAACTTCTACGTGACAAATATTCATGCAGGCGGACGTGAGTACATTAACCAGGCAATACAGCAAACCAGGACCAATGCGGGCGAAAAGCGCTGGATCGTGGCTGGAGATTTTAATCAGGGTGCTAACGAGGACTTATTGTGGATGGAAAACAATGGTGGTGCTGTTATCGCGCCTAACGAGGCGACGCGCCCCAGCAGCGGAAGAATTCTTGACTATGTCGTGAGCAGTGATAACAAGGGTGTGGCAAGCATCTGGACACCTGACTACGGCTGTTCTGATCACCGATGCGTTAAAGTCGAGTGGCTATCGAGACGCTGACGATCAGTTTGGCCGCAATCTGGCTTGACGGTTCGATCAACACGGTATCATGTAATAAAAAGACAAACCTGAATAACAACGTTATGAGCGTGGAGCTGAAGATGGCGCATTTTAGAGTGGATTATCACGATCGGCGTACCGGTAATGGTTGACGTTTGGTGGGGAAAAAACACATACTTGAAAATAGTTTGAGGTAAATCTATGATCTATCAAGGCAAAGATGATAATATAAGTAGTGTCTGACAGTAAACTTTTATATTATTATAATATAATTTAGTTTGCAAATGTATTTGCTCTGCGAGTCGATTCTGCAATTTTTTCCCTCGGTCATCCAGAGGCTTTATGCTATACTTATTTGTTGTGTCAGCCTGTAATTCCGGCTGGCCTGCAAATGATGAATTCGGCGACGAGCAAGATCGGCAGGAGGTCAATACATGGCAGAGCAAATCAAAAAACGAATCCTCACCGGGGACCGCCCCACGGGCCGGCTCCACGTGGGCCATCTCTTCGGCTCCCTGCAGAACCGGGTGCGCCTCCAGGCGCTGGGCGTTCCGACCTTCATCGTCATCGCCGACTACCAGGTGCTCACGGACCGGGAGGTCTGCGCGGACATCTCCGAGCAC
>JAAXUM010000415.1 GCA_013336025.1 Chlorobiaceae bacterium | reverse complement strand
CATGCGATCAGCCTGACCGTGATGCGGAAGGGGCAGAATCAGCACATTGTCACCGAGGTCGTAAAACCGCTTTCCAAGCTCATAAAACTGCCTGGGACAGCTTGTATAGCCATGAACGAGAATGACAACTCTCGTTGTTTTCTTCTGGTGTGTCATCACCTGCATGAGACAGAGCGGATTCATCTCTTTGGTCTGCGCACTTTGAAAGGCTTCAGCGCGACGAAGTGCTTCATCATGATTCTCTGTCGGACGCGGTCTCGATAACAGCTTCGGGATATTCCAGGGTTTGAGAATAAAAAAAAGGGTTGCAGGAACAATTGCTGCCATCAGCAAAAGTATCCACCATTGTCTGACAGTATTAAAAAACTTGTCGATCATAACGGGCTCCCTGATTAACCGTCAGTTACCTGTAGAAATGGGTATCATAACAGAAAATAACCCTTTTTATCGAACGATATCCCACAGCGTAAAATTCGATCTATCCTTAAGGCACTCAACACGACGTTCACTGATCCACCGGCATAGTACAGATTTCTCTCAAACCCCGGAGTAACAGATCAGGCTATCGGGGATCACACGATCTTGACAACCCTCACCGGACCTCACTCAGTACCGGGTACTCGTTATCTGCCTAAACTCTTGCCGCAAGAACCGCCTGCATGCTTTGAAGGCTGAGATCAACGGGATTACTCTTGCTGCGGGTTCGAGAGGCAAGGCGCTCCGTATCATGAATACCGATTCCGAAAGCAGCGAGCCTTGGAATTTCAAGCTTTTGCTGCCATTCCTCAAGCTTTTCAATCAGCATATTGCACCCCTCTGAACAATCTGTTGAAACTCTGCCTGAAAACAGTTGTCCCACCCGTGCATATTTTTTCAAAGCGGGATGTTCGTTTCGGCAAGCAAGCAACTCGTGAATGTTTTTCCGTGTAGCTTCGGCAAGCAGGGTTGCACATAGCATTCCATGCGGAATATCGAACTCCCCGCCAACAGAAGAGGCAAACCCGTGCACAACACCAAGTCCGGCATTAGAGAGAACAACTCCCGAAAGCAGCGCTGCGTATGCCAGGTCTGCACGAACCGCTATATCTTCAGCGCCCTCAAAACAGGCAGGAAGGAAAGAACGCGTAAAATATTCAAGGCCGTGAAAGGCGAGAAGATCGGTAAAAGGTGTTGCAGAGGGCGACACATACGCTTCAAGAAGCTGCGTGCAGGCGTCCATTCCTGATGCTGCGGTAAGTTCCCGGGAGGCGGAACACATCAGCAGAGGATCAACAACTGCAACATCCGGCACAAAGGACTGGTGACGAAGTGAACGCTTGAATCCATTCTTTCCGGTTCGGCTGATAACAGCATTACTGGTTACCTCACTGCCGGTTCCTGAGGTGGTAGGAACAGCAATAAACGACACTTTTCTGCCATCGTGCGGAACAGATCCCGGCAAACCTTCGACATATCGTTCAACCGCATCACCGGAGGGAAGCATTGCGGCAATAGCCTTGCCTGCATCTATCACGCTTCCTCCCCCAACGGAAATAACAACATCAATCGCAAGACCCCCAAAACATGCTACAGCATGATCTATAAGCTCCGGAGATGGTTCATGGTCAACAACAATATGGGCATACTGCATACCTGTCTTGCTGAAAGAGTCAAGAAGAGAGTGAAAATAACCCTGCCGCTGCAGAGAACCGCTGCCAGTTACGAGAAGGACGTTACGACCATAAGGGCGGGCATACTCGGCAATTCGGGCAAACATGCCTGCACCAAAATGAATTGCCGGCACGGGAAGCATTGAAAAAAGAAGGGGCGCATCAGGCAACACTGCTGCACCTCCCTTTAC
>JAAXUM010000173.1 GCA_013336025.1 Chlorobiaceae bacterium | reverse complement strand
GGAGATTCCTGTGCAAGACCAAGCTCCTGTCGCGCATGATGCCGTGAAACAGTGTGTTCTGCATGATGATCATAAACCGGATGGAACTGTTCAGAAACAGGAACCGGACATCGGCTTTCAGCAAGTTCGGTAGTAACCCCTCCTGAAAGAGTTAAAAAACCATCGGCTGAGCGCTTTACAATGCGCTGAAAAAAAGAATCTATACCGAACGACTCATGAGATGAAAAATTGTGCAGAAGAATAACCGTTTTTATGCCGGTCAAGCGACGCAACATAAAGCAAAGGGGAGCAAGAAATCCTGTCCAGTAGGCGATGAGAAGAATATCCGGCTTCAATTGCCTGAGCCGCCTGACTGCGGAAACCCATGAAAAAGGATTATAGAGCACAAGAATCGGCTGATCCCCCGGATCTGAAAAAAGCGTCTCCTGATGGTTGTCCGCAACACCAGACCTGGGAAAAAAAACAACCGGGTAGAGTTTCCGGTACCCGAAAGCAATAACATCATACCCGCTCTGACGGAGCGCATCCATCAAATGCCCTCCAAACCGGGCAATCCCCCCCTTCAGAGGAGAAAAAGGAGAGATGAATGCTATCCGTAACGCTTTCAAGGATAGAAATCAATAGGCGGTTTACTGTTCCCCAAACCCTTGCTCAAAAAACTCCACCAATTGACGAGCAGCTTCATCGGCATCCTCACCGTCAAGCCTTAATGTCAATTTCGTGCCTTTCGGAGCAGCGAGACTCATCACCCCGATAATGGACTTCGCATTGATGACAACGCCCTGCATCTCAATAAAAAAATCCGACTTGAAACGCGAAGCGAGTTTTACAACCGCAGCAGCAGGCCTGGTATGCAGACCAGCCTGATTTTTTACAACAACTTCCTGAACAATCACGATATTCTGCACTGTTTGAATAGTTAACAGAGCCGCTCCGAGTCTCCTCAGAGTTTTTTCACCATAGCAATCTCATCACAGGCCATCAGCTTGGGACAATGTGTGCAGTCCCGCCAGATTTTTTGAGGAAAATACTCTTTTTTAATTTCAGCATAACCAGAAGCGCCAAAAAATTCAGGGCTGAGCGTCAAAACAAACACCTCTCTTACCCCCTCTTCGCGCAAAACAACCTCAGCCTTCTGCACAAGAAGTCGCCCGATACCCTTGCGCGTATACTCCTTCAGCACGGCAAGCGAACGAATTTCAGCAAGTTGCGCCGTATAAAACGCAATCGCACAACACCCGATAAGCCTCCCGTGATGCTCGGCAACAAAAAAATTACGGATATTCTCAATAATATTATCCGCTGAACGCTCCAGCATAACGCCATGTTGCGCATAGACCGCTGTCAACGCCGCAATTGCGTTGGCATCCGCAAGACAAGCCGGTCTTACCGTTGTTTCACGCTTCGGCATCGGCTACCCCAACTGTTCATCAAGAGAATGATCCTCGCTGCGAGAACAGGTGGAAACCTGACGCCAGAGTTCGTCCTTGAGCTCCTTCAGTCCTTTACCGGTAACACTTGAAATCCTGAGCACGTTGACACCTTCGAGTTCAGGAACAACCATATCCTCTGAAGCAATATCCATTTTTGTAATCACGGCAATTCTCGGCTTTAAAAGCAGGCTGCTGTCAAATTTCTCCAGCTCCTGTACAAGCGTCTGATACTCAAGGGCAATATCTGCCGCATCTGCTGCGACAAGCACCACAAGAATCTTTGTTCTCTCAATATGGCGAAGAAATTGCAGTCCAAGCCCTTTTCCTTCAGCCGCCCCCTCAATAATTCCCGGAATATCGGCCATCACAAAAGACTTGTACTCCTCATATCGTACGATACCGAGATTTGGTACAAGGGTTGTAAACGGATAATCGGCAATTTTGGGTTTTGCTGCGCTCAGCACTGAAATCAGCGTTGATTTTCCCGCATTGGGAAACCCGACAAGCCCGACATCCGCCATAAGTTTCAGCTCCATCTCAAGCTCGAAAACCTCGCCTTTCAGGCCGGGCTCGGCATACCTTGGAGCCTGGCGGGTAGGGGTCGCAAAATGCTGGTTTCCCCTGCCGCCCTTGCCGCCGCGCGCAACCAGCATCTCCTCGCCATCCTCGGTAAGATCAGCTATAAGCTCGCGGGTCTGGGCATTTTTCACAAGCGTGCCGCACGGAATCTCGATTACAATATCCCCACCGTCTTTTCCTGTTTTACGCGAACCCTGCCCGTGTGCGCCTCTTGTTGCAAGGTACTGTTTTCTGTACCTGAAATCGAGAAGCGTTGCAAGCTGCTTGTTAGCCCGCAAATAAATATGACCACCCCTTCCGCCATCACCACCGTCGGGACCGCCCTTTGGCACAAATTTCTCACGGCGAAAACTCACACACCCTCTTCCGCCGTCACCCGCCTGTATCGAAATGGTAGCACTATCGACAAACTTCACTCTATCACCTGCCTTTTTGAATACTCTCTCTGTTTGCGTAAGTTAACACCATTCATCAAATACTTACTGACACATGGCTGCAACCTCTGCTAAAAAAAATCCCGGATCTCCCGGTATCGAAGAACTGATTACCCGACTTGAAGAGATCACCCGAAATATTGAAAACCCTGATACAGGGATTGAAAAATCCATCACCCTTTACGAAGAAGGGCTTGCCATTGCAGAACAATGTAAAAAAAGGCTGCAGGAAGCCCGAAAAAAAATAGAAATCATCAATCCGGATCTGGCAAAAAACTGGCCTGACACTGCCCGCAACAGAGATCTCTTTGATTCAGAAATCTGAAAAACGCTATCCTGCAAGCTTTTTCTGTAAAAGATCGTTCACTATTGCAGGATTACCCTTCCCTTTCATCCGGGCCATGCACTGGCCCACAAAAAAGCCGAACAACTTGGTTTTTCCGGCACGATAATCGGCAAGCTGACCGGGATTTGCATCAAGCACCTCCTGAAGAACCATATCGATCGCACTGGTATCCGATACCTGCGCAAGACCTTCCCGAGCAACAATCACTTCGGCAGTGGCTTCGTCAGACATCATTATTTCAAACACCTGCTTTGCAATAGTGGTACTGATCGTTCCCCCACTGATAAGCCGGATAAGTTCACCAAGACGCTGCGATGAAATACCGAATTCAGTAATATCAAGATATTTCTCCTTCAGGGTGCGCAAAACCTCACCCATAACCCAGTTTGAAGCCGCCTTGGCATCTCCCGACACCTTGACGGTCTCTTCAAAATAGTCGGCCACTTCACGATCAACCGTCAGTACCGCAGCATCATAAGCCGGAATGGCAAACTCGGAGACAAAACGAGCTGCCCGATCTTCAGGAAACTCGGGAAGCTCAAGACGCATCCGTTCAAGCATAGCGTCGTCAACAAGTACGGGAACAAGATCGGGATCAGGAAAATACCGGTAATCGTGCGCAAACTCCTTGCCCCTCATCGAACGGGTTTCACCCTTATCGGCATCCCAGAGCCTGGTTTCCTGAACAATTGAACCGCCGGCATCAATAATTTCACTGTGTCGGTTCGCCTCAAACTCAATAGCTTTTTCGACATTCTTGAAAGAGTTCATGTTCTTGATCTCGGTTCGGGTACCATACTCCTCAGAACCAAACGGGCGGATTGATACATTTGCATCACAGCGAAGACTTCCCTCTTCCATGTTACCATCCGAAATCCCGAGATACTTCACAATCTGGCGAACCTTCTGCAGATAAGCCGAAGCCTCTTTTGCTGTGCGCATATCCGGATAGCTGACAATCTCAAGCAGGGGAACACCGCTGCGATTCACATCGATATAGGTATCGTCGCCGATATCGTGAATCGACTTGCCCGCATCCTCCTCAATATGAATCCTGATAAGACGGATATCCCTTTCACCCTCACCGACATCAATACGAATCATCCCTTCGCTGCAGATCGGCTCTTCAAACTGCGAAATCTGATACCCCTTGGGAAGATCAGGATAAAAATAATTTTTACGGGCCAGAATTGAATGCGATGCAACCGAACACCCTGTTGCCAGACCGATCTTTACAGCATCTTCAACAACACGCCGGTTCAGTACCGGCAGCGCGCCTGGAAGGGCAAGGCAAACCGGACAAACGTTGGTATTGGCCGGTTTGCCGAACTGTGCTGAACAGCCGCAAAAAGCCTTGCTGTTGGTATTGAGCTGACAATGGACTTCAAGGCCCACAACTAATTCATACTTCATACTGCAATAATATCGTTTATAAACCCCTTTCTCATCAAGACCAACTTCTGCCTGCCTGATTCTCAGCGCGATTTATAGCTGAACTTCTGTCCGCCTACAGTCAGGTCAGCCATAACGCCCGCCTTGGGAAGGGCAAAAACCGCAACGCCGTTTGAATAATCAGTGTTGGTCGCCATCCCGCTCTTGATCAGAATTGCTGTTGCCTGGGCAGTTAACTCAAAGTTACCCTTTTTGAAGTTATCCAGATCAGCCTTGCTTTTAAAGAAAATGATTTCGGAAAAAGACTGCCCGCCGAGTTGAGGCCCAACGTTAACCTGAGTCACTGTCGATTCACCGACAAGCGTATTGAGCTCATAAACATACCCCTGGCCATGCGCTCCTCCCAGCAGAATAAGTCCGCCTTTGTAGATATCGGGATAAACCGCAAAGCCATAAGCATGCAGAAAAAAACGATCAAGAGCGGGGGCGTTCTTTTTGATATAATCAACAGCCTGACGAGCCTTGTCATCATCCTGCAGGAACCGCCCGTGCCGGCTGGGACCCGCAG
>JAAXUM010000172.1 GCA_013336025.1 Chlorobiaceae bacterium | reverse complement strand
CCCCAGGATGTCAGGCCTGGTACCGAAGTCTCGATCCTGCAGGACATGATTACCGAGTTTCAGGAAAACAGTTCAAGGCTGAAACTCGAAAAACGGGAAAACCTTGCAAGATCGTACTCCTGCCGCAATGCAATTATGGCGGGTCAGAAACTATCGCTTGAAGAGATGCGATCACTGATTGACAATCTCTTTGCAACGCGGGTTCCATATACCTGTCCGCATGGCAGGCCTGTCATCATAAAGCTGTCGCTCGACCAGCTCGACAGGATGTTCGGACGAAAGTAACTGCAGAGTTGTATCTTTTCAGAAAAGTACTAAATTTAGAGCCATACCCTTGTAGCTCAGTGGATAGAGCAACAGTTTCCTAAACTGTGGGTCGGCAGTTCGAGTCTGCCCAAGGGTACCCCGGTGAGAAAAAAAAACGCCAACAGAAGCTCTCCCCTGATCAAGGGAGAGCTTTTTTATTCATCCAAAAACCTGCTTCCAATCCTAATTGCAGCCACCGGCACCTTGCCCGGCACCCCGACCTGATCCGGGACCCGAAGCACTGCCGCCCTGATCCCAGAACCATCCCGCTACAGCGTTCAGCTCCGCATCACCAAGCGTCATCGGAGGCATAAGTCCGAAACGGGTAATTGCTTCCGGCTCAATAACTGACGTTTGCTTTGAGGGAGCTTTCATAAATGCCACCATTGCAGCGACCCCAGCACTTTTCGTTGAAAACCGCATATGATATCTACCGGAAATCGGCAGAACAGGCGGAGCACTTTTCGGAGGCGGATTGACCGAGTGACAAACGCTGCAGTTTCTCTGAAACACCTCTTTTCCATCAGGAATTGCAGCGCGACCCTGAGCAAAAGGAAGACACAGCAAACCCGTAACAAAACCTGCAAGCATACGTTTCATGGCAATACTGATCATCAAAGTTGTTGAAATACATCTCTATTGGTAACCATACATAACACTGTAAAAGTAATCAAAAAACAGGAGTGAAGAGAAATTGAATCACACTTTCAACGCATGTTTATAATATTTGGTATTTTATCACTACAAAAAACGTTACCTGTTCCATTCAAGAACGCGGATCATGAAGCTTGTCAAGAATCTCTTTATCCTTCTTCTCCTCTTTTTCATAGCAGATATTGCCCGTTACGCCTTCTATCCGGACATCGGGCGTCTTGCTTATGAAAATCCAAAAAAAAGCGCCTTTATGCTCTACCGTGAAGCAGAATGGGAGAAACAGGGCCTTTATGAAAAAACCATTAAACAGCAATGGGTACCAATCGAGAAAGTCTCGCCAAACCTGATCAAGGCCGTGCTGATTGCCGAAGATGACAAATTCTGGCAGCACGAAGGATTTGATTATAAAGCTATCGGCGTAGCGCTTGAAAAAAACATCGCAGAAAAAAAATTCAAAATGGGAGGCAGCACAATCAGTCAACAGCTTTCCAAAAACCTCTTTCTCTCCCCCTCAAAAAACCCGATCAGAAAAATCAAAGAGGCTATCCTGACCTGGAGAATCGAAAAAACACTGACAAAACGAAGAATTCTTGAACTCTATATCAATGTTGCCGAGTGGGGCGACGGTATATTCGGCATTGAACAGGCAGCAAGGCACTATTATGGCGTCAGTGCCGCTCAATTGACCGCACAGCAGGCATCGAAACTGGCATCTGTACTACCCAATCCCATCAGGTTCTCTCCAAAAGGATCTTCAGCTTATGTGCACAACCGTTCCCGCAAAATCCTCGCCATCATGAGAAAACGAGGCCTTGTACTGCCAGACTACGAAGCGGTCATGACCATCGCTCAGCCCGACACCACAGCTGTTGATTCAGTGACTATCGGTATACCGCAAGAGCTGATCGACCAGGCTGCATCACCTGACAGCAGCAGAGAGAACGCAGATGAAAACGGTCACGTTATGCCTGACGGTACTGCCGTGCAAAAAGAAAACTCAGCCGTACCCGATTCGCCATCCCCTGAAAAAAAACCATAACATCACGATAAAAAAACACAAAAGAGGAAATCAGATCATGAACCTTCAGCTTGGTCAAGCCATAAAAATCGTTGCGCAAACAAAAGTCTATCTGCTCTATCGCACAATGGTTTACGGAGCTATTGCCGGTGTGGTTGCAATTGTTCTCGGCATACTGGTACTGATCGGAACTGTTTTCGGAAGCGGTGCAGCCTTTGTACTTTTTCTCATAACACTATTTGCAGGCAACTTCGGCTTCAGACTGTTGCGTGACTATGTGCTCTACCTCATGCAGGCCGGCCATATTGCACTGATTACCGAAATAGCTGAAACAGGAACCCTCCCGTCAGGGATTTCCCAGACTGCATGGGCAAAAGAAAAGGTAATGAAATACTATAAAGAGGTGAGTGTGCTGGCCCTTGTCGACCAGTTGGTCAAAGGTGTGCTTGTCACCTTGAACCGCACAATCTTCAATGTTTTCAACGCGCTGCCCATACCCGCTCTGGAAGGATTGGCCGGCATCGTGCAGCGCATCGTCAATTTCAGTCTCACCTATATTGACGAATCAGTTATTGCCTATACCTTCCGAACCAGAAACGAGAACGTCTTTGATGCTGCAAAATCAGGCATAGTTGTTTACTGCCAATCGTGGAAAGCCGTCCTGATGAATGCCGTTGCGCTTACCGTTCTCAGCTATATCTTTGTCATTCTGATGACCACCCTGTTCATGATTCCCCTTGGCGCAGTCTCCCTGCTGCTGCCTTCCTCATGGTCATTCGTCAAGTTCGCGCTCTTTGTGCTGGCGCTTTTTCTCGGTATATCGACTAAATGGATTCTCTTCGACCCGATTGCCTGTACATCAACCCTGCTTACCTTTCTGAACGAAGCTGAAAGAACAAAACCCGACCCGGCATGGGAATCAAAAATAGAGATGGTCAGCGACCAGTTCCGAACACTGAAAACAAAAGCCGGAGAGATGATTCGCGGAACAGGAAAGAGCAGCGAAGCCTTATAAACATGAAACATCCCGGCGATTTACCCAAGGCACCACTTTCAGTTGTGGTGCCTGAACAAAACGCAACGACACATCACCAAAGGATACACCTGCAATGACAGAAATAAAAAGAAAAGGATTGTTCTCGAAAATCGAAAGCCGGACTGATGCGCTTGTTCTTGTTGAGGAAACAACCATCGGATTCTTTTTTGTGGCCGGACTACAGACGATCCTCTCTATCTGGCAGGGGGTGCCCGTCCTTGTTGATGCTGCAATCTTCGCACTCAGCTCCGTGTTTATCCGGCAATTTCAAAGCAGGGTGGCAGCTGTAACCCTGGCTCTTTACGCCGCAGTATCCGTCGCTCTTGCCGCGACCAATACCTCAGGCGCCTATTTCGGCGGCAACAACAATATCTTCCTCTCTGCCATTCTTTTGTGGGCGTCAATCCGTGCCGCAGAAGCCACAATAAAACTCCACGGCAAATTTGCCGCTCCGGAAAATCAAAAACAGTAAAAACACCCCTGACCTTCACTCCTCTGAAGAGTATGGCAAAAACAATGACAGTAATGCTCCACTATGTTAAAACAGCCTCTTATGAGTGAACAGAAAGAATCCTGTAACGGTAACAGCCCTGCCAACATCATTAAAACAACAGGCGTCCCGTCTGAACTGAACCCCTTTAAAACTGCACAGAGGCAACTTGATGAAGCCGCGGCAGTCATCGGGCTTGAATCTGCCGCCCATCAGCTTCTCCGCTGGCCAATGAGAGAGCTCCATATCACCATGCCGGTGAAAATGGACGACGGTTCAACCAGAGTATTTCAAGGATTCAGGGTGCAATACAACGATGCACGCGGACCGAACAAAGGGGGAATGCGGTTCCATTCTGAAGAAACAATCGACACTGTCAGGGCTCTTGCTGCATGGATGACATGGAAAACCGCGCTGCTCGATCTCCCGCTTGGAGGCGGTAAAGGCGGTGTGATCTGTGATCCTAAATCGATGTCTCAAGGAGAACTCGAGCGCCTCTCCCGAGCGTATATCCGTCAGGCAGGCCGAATCCTCGGGCTGGAAAAAGACGTTCCGGCTCCTGATGTCTACACCACACCGCAGATTATGGCCTGGATGGCTGACGAATACTCCTTTATGCAGGGCAACAACGAGTTCGGCGTTATTACCGGAAAGCCGATCGCGCTTGGCGGATCGAGAGGCAGAAACGATGCCACGGCAAGAGGCGGCATCTACTGTGTCAAAGAGGCTGCCCAAAGCCTCGGCATTGATCTGCAGGGAGCAACGGCTGCCATTCAGGGCTACGGCAATGCGGGATCGTTCGCGCACAAACTCGCCATAGAGCTGCTCGGCATGAAAATTATTGCCGTTTCAGATTCGAAAGGAGGCATCTATAATGCAGAAGGATTGCGGTATGAAGATGTCGTGGCCCATAAGGAGAAAACCGGATCGGTGATCGGCTTTCCGGGATCAGACTTTATTTCCGGAGAAACCCTGCTTGAACTCAATGTTACCGTGCTCTTTCCCGCCGCACTTGAACAGGTAATCACCGAACGCAACGCACGGAATATCAAAGCAAGCATTATTGCAGAATTAGCCAATGGGCCAACAACACCTGAAGCCGATAACGTGCTTCACGAAAACGGCAGTTATGTCATTCCCGACTGTCTCTGCAACGCAGGAGGCGTAACCGTTTCATATTTCGAAATGGTGCAGAACGCCTACGGTTACTACTGGGAAGAGAATGAGGTACACAAACGCCTTGAAAAGAAAA
>JAAXUM010000414.1 GCA_013336025.1 Chlorobiaceae bacterium | reverse complement strand
CCGGGGTTTTCAGATGCTCAATGCCTGCGGCCTCCTCCAGTTGCCTCTTCAGCTCCTCTTTTGATGGTAGATAGAGCTGATACTTCGAGGCGAAGATATTTGAATCCTTTGGGAGAGTAAGTTCAACCAGCGCATCATGCTTACGATGGCACAACAGCATGCCGATTGTCGGCAGTTCATCGTCGGTTTTGACATAGCGGTCAAAATAGTTGACATACATCTGCATCTGTCCCAGATCCTGATGAGTCAGCTTGTCGCGCTTGAGATCAATAAGCACATAACAGCGCAACAACCGATTGTAAAAAACCAGATCAACATAGAAATGATCATTGTCGAAGGTGAACCGTTTCTGGCGTGCCTCAAAGAGAAACCCCTTGCCAAGTTCAAGCAGAAAGTGTTCGAGGTGGTCGATAATGGCCGTTTCAAGTGCATGTTCCGAATACGCGCTCTTCTCTTCCAGATCCAGAAACTCAAGCACAAAGGGGGTTCTTAATCACATCACCCGGTTTTTCAACCACAAGCCCCTTTTGAGAGAGCTGCCTGATTCCCTCTTTGTCACGACTAAGAGCCAGCCGTTCATACAGCGAAGCCGCTATCTGCCGCTCCAGCTCTCTGGCGCCCCAACTGTTTTCACGGGCTTCAATTTCATAGAACCGACGCTCATCAGCATTCGAAATGGTCAGCAAAGCAACGTAATGCGTCCATCCAAGAGAGAAGCTGCCTGCCAGTGTTGCAAAGAGGAGACGCAGTGTTTGCGGGGCATTGGCAATGAAATCACAAGATGTAACAGACTGTGCCTGTCGAATCTCCTGAAGTCCAATGCCGCCACCAGAAGATTTTGCAGGCAGTGCCTGCAAAATTCCTGAATAGGTGAGATAGAATTTGCAGCAGAGCGCGAGGCTTCGTTCTGAACAGCCCTTGATCTTCAACTGAGCCGCGATTTTTTTTAACAAATTGGCACCATACTCAGCTCTGTCTGAGCCACCCTGCTCAAACTCCACAATGTACCACCCAAAAAGCCAGTTCCGTATCACAAGGGAGGTATCGACCGACCGAGCGGCTCTCTGCTGCAACTCGCGGTGGGTCTCTTTGAAGAGGGCAAGTAACTGTTGATAGTCCATAGGGTTCGCGGTTTACCTGTCTGCTTTCAGATACTTTTTGAACTGTCGCGGATTCAGCACCTCATAAGCGATAACTCATAAGCGATAACTCCCTTTTTCTGGAAGAATACACTACTCTTGCAGACACCGTCGGCAAGCTTTGGGGAGAACCCTCATCAACTCACTCCTGTAAATAAAATAAGAAATACGCAACTTCTTTCTGCATCACCGGGTTCCAATGGGATGAAGGCAACCTTTCAAAAAATCCCGGAAAACATGGAGTAACGAACTCTGAATCAGAAGATATTTTCTTCAACGAGCCATTGATCGTCGCCGACGATATGAAGCACTCCGGAATCGAGAAAAGATGGTTTGCCCTTGGCAAAACGAATGCAGGAAGAAGACTCTTTATCGTCTTCACGCTCAGAAAGGACAAGATCAGAATCATTTCATCGCGGGACATGAACAGGAAGGAGCAGAACACTTATGAATAAGCAGAAAAAAACAGTTCCTGAATTCAGGAGTGAACAGGATGAACGGGAATTCTGGGCCACGCATGATTCGTCGGAATACATCGACTGGGAAAAAGCGGGAACCGCAATCTTCCCCGACCTGAAGCCGACCATGAAAACCATTTCGCTCCGACTTCCCGAGCAGATGCTCAACCGCATCAAGGTGCTTGCCAACGAAAGAGACGTGCCCTATCAGTCCCTTTTGAAAATGTTCCTTGAGGAACATTTTAGATCGGA
>JAAXUM010000413.1 GCA_013336025.1 Chlorobiaceae bacterium | reverse complement strand
ATACTGTCTCGCTGGCGTTTTTTCATGGTTACCTGTCCGAGACTATCATTGTAACTCCGCATCCGCACAGCCTGCCTGATACTGTCTTGAAACCGAATTTTCATTACCGCGTTGTTCAGGCTGTCAAGCACCATCATGTCAAGCTTTTTTTCCTGTTGCCGTAATGCCTCCTTTTTCTTTTTCGAATCCGTCATGAGACTGTCCCTCACCTGTTTTTTCCTCAGTGACTGCAACCTTGGGCGATTCATCGCTTGCGGTCTTTTCCCCATCTGATCGAGGCTATCGCTTCGTTTTGCGTTGTCAAGCGTCTTTTCAGGATTGTCAACAGGCCTCTGCACCCCTGTTTCACTGCTCAGAGTATCAATGATTTGCAAATAATAACCTGTGCTCTTAAGCGTGTCCTTATGAGCTGTTGATTTCTGAGGCTCCTGTAAAAGATCAAAAGGATTACCTGTACTGTTATTGATAAGATTTGATGTACCTGGAACCAAAGGGATCTGATTCGACTGGATGGAAGGAACCGTTTCAGCCGTCACGATCTTAAACCAGACCAAGCCGAAGATGATACCAATACAAAACCATCTCCACGAATTCCGGTTTCTTCTAATTTGAATACATTTCATGGTCATGAAACGATAGCAAGAAAAAAATGCACCGAGTAAACAGACCCAAGCAATACTTATCTGTAAAGTACTCAATCAACGGATGATGTATAAATACAACTCAACTTATTGAAAAACGGTTATTTGGCTTGCTTCGTTCATAGCTGAACATTTTCTTTTGGCAAATCACCCTTATAACGATACGGGTTATCAGGCTTAAAGGATTGAGCTATATTACTGTTACAAACGAAAAAAACCTGATTGACGGCTTTTTTGGCCGTATTGAAATTATCCCTGTTCTCTTGTAAGGCGGATATACCAACGTTAACTGAATGATAATTGGAGGGCTGAGACATGATGAAAAAACGGGTAGCTTTAGTGACTGGTGCAAGCCGTGGAATCGGCGCAGCAACAGCCAGACTTCTTGCTGCGAATGGCGCGTCTGTAGCGGTAAACTATTTCCGGAGCAAAGATGCGGCCCTCGCCGTAGTCGAGGATATCTCGAAAGCCTGCGGAAAAGCAATAGCCATTCGAGCCGACGTTCGTGACGAAGAACAGGTAAAAGCGATGGTTGCCGAAACAGAGAAAAGTCTCGGACCAATCGATACGCTTGTCTGCAATGCATCGATTGGTTTTCCTGTCAAACCGTTAACGGAGTTCTCATGGCCTGAATTCGAAGCAAAGCTGACCGGCGAACTCAAATCAGCGTTTTACTGTTGTCAAGCGGTTCTGCCTAAAATGTTCGAACGAAAGTCGGGATGCATCATAGCCATATCAAGCACCCTTTCCCGACATTCATCACCTGGTTTCATTGCCCATTGCACAGCCAAATCCGGTCTGGATGCCTTTATCCGCTCGCTTGCCGAAGAGGTCGGGCCAGCAGGAATCCGTGTTAACGTAATTGCTCCCGGACTCACGCTGACCGATGCGACTGCATGGCTGCCCGAAGAGCAGAAAACAATGATAGCGAATATGACCCCTCTTCAGCGTGTTGCCAAACCTGAAGATGTTGCTGGCGCAGTGCTGGCTATGGCCTCCGACCTCAACCGCTTTGTGACAGGATGCTATGTCCCGGTTTCAGGAGGTCTGCTCATGCTCTGACAAACTGTCGCACAAGCAAATGATCAGCAAACTGCCGCTTTTGTTCCTGATCCTTCAGTCAGGCAGTTGTCTCCTGTGCAATTCGTGAATCACACCAGCGGAAACCGTGTTCTGCTCTATCGGTGCATTCCGCACTGAAAACAGACGA
>JAAXUM010000412.1 GCA_013336025.1 Chlorobiaceae bacterium | reverse complement strand
AAAAAGCATACCGACCCATCATATGCATTTTGAAAGATAATCAAGGTAGTTCTGAATCTGTTTTGATGTTTCGCTTTCAGGGAGTACCGGCTTCGACGGGGATGAAAAAAATCGGAAACAGGAAAAAACGGCATAGACGGGAAGCAGGGAGCCGATAACAAGAAACAGGTATTTCGCAACCGGATGAATGGTGCCGAGAAAAGAGGCAAGTAGAAGAAGCTGATTAACGGTAAAAACAATTACCATGAAAACTCCTGCCACAGCAAGGGGCAGAAGCAGGGAGTTTATTTTTTTTTTCATAACGGCAACCTGCATTAAGTTTCTTCAGCCGTTCGAAAGGTGCTGCCTTACAGCAATGTACGCGTTCTTTCCGAAAAAAAATATCTATGTGTTTTCTTCAGGCTTTGGAAGACGTATCTGTTGGTCTTTGCTGAACTGGTAATCAAGAAAGATGTCTTCTGCCGCCGGAAGCTGCCAGGATCCATCATGAAGACGGTTCGTGGTCTCCTTGAGACGGTAAGCCATATGACCGCATGTCCAGCAGTCGTAGTTTGCCATTCCGGTACAGAGGCATGTTTTTTCTCCGATCTCAAGTTTTTCCCCAGGCTTTCTTGACTCAAGAGCTTTCTGATAGGCGTCGATATAACTGCATTTACCTCCGTTTTCAAGCAGGTAACCGAGCCCTTCACAGTTAGGCCTCATGGTATAGTCAAGAGTTGGAGATTGTATGAGCATGCGCATCGGGTAGCCGGTCGTTGATGCCATATTGACGACAATTTCCTCCTCAGTGGCATTGATATAGTGCTGCTTGACTTTTGCCGGCAGTCCTGCCTCTCTGGAAATGGTGAAACGGGTTGCAACCTGAACGGCGGAAGCTCCCATTGCGAGATACTCTGCGGCATCAGTTCCGGTGAAAATGCCTCCTGCCGGAATAACGGGAATTGAAAGGTTCTCCTGCTTGAGAAACTCGAGCACTTCGATAAAAATTGTTTTCAGATCGTAAGTATGCCAGTCAACAGGGCTGAATCCGAGATGTCCGCCAGCAAGAGGCCCTTCAACGATAATGTATTCGGGAAGTCGCTGAAGACGAACGGCCCGTTTCAGAAAGATAGACAGCGCCCTTACCGATGAGATGATAATGCCGATTTTAACATCACGGAAGCGGGGATGATCCTGAATAAGATCCAGAGTTCTCAGATTAAGGCCGGCAGCGAGGGTGAGGCCGTCAATTCCTGCATCCATTGCGGCAGAGAGTCGAACTTTCAGGGTTTCCTGCGCATTGTTCATCGTCAGTTTTTCCATACAGTTCAGAAAAATCGCGCCTTTTCCGGTTTTTTGCGAAACGGTGTGCTCGATGTATTTTTTCTGAGCTTCGGCTACTTCCCCAAGATCGAAAAGTACTATCGACTTGTCGGGGTTGCTGATGTTGTCGGTATACCGTTTTCTTTTTGTGCTGACAAAGGATGTTCCAAACAATTGATCACAGACATATCCCGTTTCGGCATCCGAAATATGACCTATGCCGCCGAGTCTTTCAGCAGCAAGCGCAAGTTCGGTTGTTGATATGTTGACTCCCATGCCTCCGATGACGAGAGGAACGTACTCTTGTTTTCCTAATTGTAACCTGAAGTTGTCTACGATCATTGTTTTTTTGTCCGGTAACAAAGCTTTTATAGCCAGCAGTTTTCTTTGGCACTCCGAATTGCTGAAAATGCCCGCTGTGTGCAATTCGAAAAATTATTTAAGATAGAATATTTCGTTCTATTAATCTACAGGCAATTCCCATAAAAAGAGCTGCTTTCAGAGCGGGCGGTTTATCCTTCCCGGATTCTTTTGTGATGCAACTTATATGAAC
>JAAXUM010000411.1 GCA_013336025.1 Chlorobiaceae bacterium | reverse complement strand
AGGGCGTTTTTTATTGCCTTGCCGTCATGACGTCGCTTTTTAACCGGGTTGCGTCGGGTTTGGTAAAACCTTTTTCCCCGAAAGGTTGTTAGTTGTTTGTATTGATGTTTTTTTCTGAATCAGGAATTGAGTCCGGGGAGTGTATGATGAATTCGTTATTGCTGTTGCTGATGTCGAGCTTTCTGATGGCCGGTTGCTCGGTTATTGGAAAGCGGAGTGCTGATGAGCCGGGGTTTACCTTGCAGAAAAAGGAGGGGTTTTTTGAGGTGCGACATTATGGGAAGATGGTTTATGCTGAAACGGTGGTTGAGGGATCCTATGCCAAAACGAGCGGGGTTGCGTTCAGTCGTCTTGCCGGATATATTTTTGGCAAAAACAGGGCGAAACAGAAGATTTCGATGACGGCTCCCGTTATGCAGGAACCCGTGAGTGAGAAAATTCCGATGACGGCTCCTGTTCTGCAGGAAAAAAAGGGTGAGGGGTGGCTTATGTCGTTTGTTATGCCTGAGGGTTCACGGCTTGAAACCATGCCTGAGCCGCTCGATCCAGCGGTGAAACTTCGAGAGGTGGAGGGGAGGAGTGTGGCCGTTATCGGGTATACCGGGCTGCATTCGGAAAAAAACATCCGGAAGTATGCCGGGCAACTGCGTGAGTGGATTGGAAAAAAAGGGTACAGGGCAATTTCGGAGGCTCGGGCTGCAAGTTATGACCCTCCCTGGACGATTCCGTTTTTGCGCCGTAATGAGTTGCAGATCGATGTTGAATGATGGTTTGTGGGCAAGTCGCGTTTCCGGTGGCAGCTGGTTTTTAATCTTTGACGCAGCGGACTGAAAAACCGGTGTTTTTGCTTGCTTTTCCTTTTCTCAGTGCGGCATCAAAGTAACCGAGCGAGCGGCTCCAGGCGCTTTTTTCCGAAGCTTCCGTGGCTGTCCACAGTCGGCTGTACTCTCCCGGGGGCAGGAAGTGTCCATCGGTGTCTCTTCGGGCTCCTCCCGGCAGTGCGTCAAATCCAATCCTGTTCTGTGTTCGGGTGCTCTGATCTGTCCAGAGTTCGGTGGCTTTCAATGCTCCGCCTGCTTCGCTCTCACCTCCAAGCTGATCGCTTAGCGCTGTCCACTCGCTGTCGGTGGCAACATGCCATCCTTCGGGCGCCAGTCCTCTGGGGTCGCTGATTGCGTACCAGTTATAGAGTTTGCCGTAGAGTTTTCCGTTTTCAGGCTTGTTTTCGTTGTAACACCATGCGGCGGTTGTGAGCGTTGCCCAGGTGGCAGGGTTCTGTACTTCAGGGATAGGATCTCCATTCCGGAAATGGGCGACATTGAGATTTCGGGCTGTCCAGATCATGGATCCGGTTTGAACGGCGGGGTAGTCGTTGCCGTCTCTGTCCACAGCCTTTTCATGACGACTGCCGCAGGCGCCGAGGAGCAGGAGGATGGCAAGCATTACGACTTTCGAAAGGGCCCTGCTGTTTTGTTCGGTACTGTTGATCATCGCATCTGTTTCGGCTGTCGGCAGCAAGGGGCATCAGGAGTTCCGTGACCTTTACTGCCGGCAATGTTTTAGGTACAGGCTGGTCTTACATGAAGGTGTGATAGGTTTGACCGGCAAAGACTATAAGGAATCTGAGGATTAATCCGCCGCAAAGTACCATGACGGGGGCAACGTTGGGAAACTTGATGTGGACACCGGCTGCTTCAAGAAATTCGAGGAGCAGGGGCACAACAAGACCGGCTGCCACAAAGATTCCCCAGAACCAGAACATGTAGGACATGCCTGCAAGATTGACGTCGCCGGTAATCAGATGCATCATGGCGCCGTGGGTGTTTGCCGAACCGGTAAGGCCTCCGAGGACAAAGAG
>JAAXUM010000013.1 GCA_013336025.1 Chlorobiaceae bacterium | reverse complement strand
TGCTGTTGCCGATCAAGAGGTCGGGGAGCAGCACTTTGGCTTCATCTTCAATATCGACAAAGTCCACTCCGTCACGGATCATGATGCCCTGTTCCTCAAGGTCAGGAATCAATTCAAGAAGCCTTTTTCTCATCAGACCACTTTTTCCTCCCGATGCGCAGAGTACGGGGGTCATGCCGATTTCACGCAGAAATGCAGCCATGGAGATCACCAGGTCTTCCTCGCCGTACAGAATGGCCTTTTTCTCAAAGACATATTTATGTCCGTCGGCGTAGGCGTCAACCAGACGGCGTCGTTCATCCTCATATTTTTCCGGCATTTTCTGTTCGGTCAGCTTTTCAAGCAGGTTGAACAGTCTGTCGCTCTCGTTTATGCCGATAGGCAGGGCAAGAGGGTAACGGGGAACGTCGAATGTTTCCTCAAGGTAGCCGGCGGCAGATTTTGAGGATTCAAGGGTAGAGCCGAACTCGATACTTGCCGTGGCGCATCCTGCACCGGCAATGGCTCCGGCAGGTGTTCCTCCCGGCGGGATGCGGTGATATTCGCCCCATGGCCCGCCGTCCATCGTCTGTGAGTAGTCTGGCAGGAGCATATAGGGTACGCTGAAATCGCCGAGAATCTCCTTGATGTAACGAATATCTGCCGGCGAGATCATGTTCGGGAAGATATTGATCAGATTTTTTCGTGCCCCTTTTTCAGCAAGGGTTTTAACGCTTGCCCTGACAGCGGCATGAAAGCCGTCGATGTGGCTTCCCTGATAGCTTGGCGTTGAGGCATGAATCATTATCGGCATTGGCGTGCCGTTTTTAAACGCTTTTTTATAGTCGCGAAGGATCATCGGCACATCATCCCCGATGGTTTCGCTCAGGCATGTAGTAGCCAGTCCGATAACTTCAGGCTTGTACTGCTCAGTGACGTTTTTCAGCCCGAGCTGCAGGTTGTGGCTGCCTCCAAATACGGCGGTTTCTTCATTGAAGTTCGATGAAGCGATATCGATCGGTTCCTTGTAATGACTGATCAGGTAACGACGGATATAGGTAGCACACCCCTGAGAGCCGTGCAGAAACGGTACGCAGTTTTCTATTCCCCTGAAAGCAAGGCAGGCCCCGAGCGGGTTGCACAGTTTGCAGGCGTTTTGTGTTGCTGTTTTTGCATGTTTCATGCGTTACCTCCTTTTCGCGGAGCGAACTGCCATACCGGACTCATGACCGATTGATAGACCTCCAGTGCAAAATTGTACATACCGATAAATCCGGCGAGAGGGATTTTCCTCTCATGGTTATGATCACAGAATGCGACACCGAGCTTGAAGGCTATCGGTCGCTCTTTAACACCGCCGATCAGCAGATCGGCCTCTTTTTCGAGAATGAATTTAGAGAGTTCCACCGGGTTTGAATCGTCTACAATGACCGTCCCCTCATCGCACATCTCCTGGAGTCTTGCATAATCCTCCGTGTTTCCGGTCTGAGAACCGGCAAGTACCACCGACATTCCTATCGAACGCAGAGCCTTGATAAGTGAAAATGTTTTAAATGCGCCGCCTACATAGATAGCGGCTTTTTTGCCTGTAAGGGCTTTTCTGAATTTCTGAAGCTCCGGATAAAGCTTTTTCACCTCTTCGCTGACGATCTCTTTTGCCTTTTCCATGATATCCGGACGGTCACTGAAATACTTTGCCACATCGTAGAGCGATTTTGACATATCTTCAATACCGAAATACGAAACCCTGATAAAAGGGATGCCATATTTCTCTTCCATATCCTTGGCAAGAGAGGTCATGGATCCCGAACACTGCACAACGTTGAGAGAAGCGCCATGTGCACGGCGTACGGCATCGATCCGTCCATCGCCTGTCAGGGTTGAAACCACTTCAATACCCATTTTTTCGTAGTACTCCCTGATGATCCAGGCTTCGCCTGCGAGATTGAATTCTCCGAGGATATTGATGCTGTACTTGCTGATCGTTTCGGTAGATCCGGTTCCGATGAGTTTCATCAGGGAGGAGCAGGCAGCTTTGTAGCCGTCTTTTTTTGTTCCCTTGAACCCTTCCGAGTGCACCGGCAGTACCGGAATGCCTGTTTCCTCCGCAACTTTCCTGCAGACAGCGTCGATATCATCGCCGATAAGGCCGACAATGCAGGTCGAATAAATAAATGCGGCCTTTGGCTTATACTGCTCGATCAGCTCGATCAGTGAGTGATAGAGCTTTTTTTCGCCGCCATAAATGACATCCAGTTCCTTCAGATCCGTTGAAAAGCTTAATCGGTGCAGTTCAGGACCTGAAGAGACAGCCCCCCGGATGTCCCACGTGTAGGCGGCACATCCGATTGGACCGTGAACAAGGTGAATGGCATCGGCAACAGGGTAGAGGACGACGCGTGAGCCGCAGAATACGCAGGCACGCTGACTCACTGAACCTGAAAGGCTCGTCGTATCGCAGGAGAGATCGATCTCCTGGTTCTGTCCGCTTTTCTTTTCGAAAATCTGTTTCTCTCTGCCTTCAAGTATACCAATCTGTTCCATGGCTTCACCTCTGTAATGAAATGTTGTACAACTCCTCCTGTTACATCACGAGCTCAAATTTTTCTTCAAGCGCATCGCGATCCTGACGATCCATAAGTGCTCCCAGTATTTTCTCAACCAGTCGCATTCCTCCGGTATATCCTACACTCGGGAAGTAGCTGTGACCGATACGGTCGATGATCGGGAAGCCATACCGTATAAACGGGATGTCTTCGTCACGGGCAATGTATTTGCCGTAGGTGTTGCCGATCAGGAGATCAACCGGCTCATTTTTGATCCACTGGTGAAGAAGGAACATATCAGCCCCGAGACCGTTTTTGAAGTTCGCATAGGGAGCTCTCACAAGGATCTCCTTCATGCGTTTCTCAAAGCGCTGGCCAGGTGTTCCACTGACGATATGAACAGGCTTCATGTTGAGATCCAGCAGAAACTCGGTGAGCGGAATAAGCTGATCGGGGTCACCGAACAAAGCGACTTTTTTGCCGAAGAAATACTGTTCCATATCGGCAATTATGTCTACAAGCCGCCCTCTGTCGGCAGTGATTTCATCAGGAACAGTAACTCCTGCAGCCTGGCTCAGCGCCATGATGAAGCGGTCGGTTGCTGAAATACCAATTGGCATGTCGAGTGTTTCAAACGGCACCTTGCATCTTTTTTCAAGGGCTATGGCTGCCGGTTCCGCGCTGATGCAGCCGAGTGCAAGCGAATGAGTGCTGTCGCCGATGCTTTTGAGCTCTTCAACCGTTGTGCCGCCTTTCGGATAGAACTCATGCTTGCCTGTCTGAGGAGCATCGAGTACGTCCGAGGTGTCAGGAAAGAGCACGATTTTGACGCCAAGCTCCGTTGAGAGCCTTTTGATTTCGCGCATGTCTGACGGTTCCATCCATCCGGCAATGATGTTGATCTGGTTCTTTTTTTCACCGGTTGAAACAGCAAACTGATCAGCTATACCCGCAACCATGTTGGCATAACCTGTTACATGCGACCCAACAAAGCTTGGTGTGCTTGCGTAAATGATGTGTTTGCCTTCCGGGATTTTGCCATCGTCCTTTGCTTTTTTTGTGATCTGCTGTAAATCATCACCGATGGTTTCACTCAGGCATGTCGAGTGCACTGCAATAATATCCGGGTTATATACCGAAAAGATTGTTTCGATGGCGGTCAGCAGATTTGCCTGACCTCCGAATACCGAAGCACCTTCGGTGAAAGAACTGGTTGCCGCCATCACGGGTTCCTTGTAGTGGCGGGTCAGGGTGCTGCGATGATAGGAGCAGCACCCTTGTGAGCCATGGCTGTGAGGCAGACAGCCATGAATACCGAGCGCGGCGTACATGGCTCCGATCGGCTGGCAGGTTTTTGCCGGATTGATCGTCAGCCCCTCACGCTCTTTAACCTCTTTTGTCGTGTGTCTTAATAACATAATGCAATAGTCTCCGTTTTCCTGTTTAGTGAGTGACGTAACTCGCTTCCAATGCTGTCGATGATCCGTTTTCCGCTTTCTGCCATGGGGCTTTGATGAGTTTCCATACGGGATTGTTCACCATGCGGTCGATATCCCGGTAGAAGTTCTGTGCACCTTCAAAACCGGTGTAAGGGCCGCCGTAGTCATAGCTGTGAAGCTGCTTGAGCGGAACGCCCATTTTCTGCACGACATATTTCTCCTTGATGCCGGCGCAGAAGATATCAGGCTTGTAGATCTCGATCAGTCTTTCCGATTCATAGTGGCTGACGTCGTCAACAACGAGCGTTTTTTTCAGCATCTGCTTCATCATTCCTTCGTAGCCGTTGATCTCAAGCCCTTTTTCTTTCAGAGCATCAAGCTCAGCTTCACTCTTTCTCGGGTTGTAAAGCTCCGGATCCGCAGTGACTTTAAGCTCCTCGATGTTCTTGCTGTCGGCATCGATTTTTATGCCAGGCAGAACATGGCGACCTTCATAGTCATCGCGGTGTGCGAATTCATACCCTGCGGCTACCGTTGTCATTCCAAGCTCACTGAAAAGATCCTGGTAGTGGTGAGCCCGTGATCCGCCAACAAAAAGCATGGCTGTCTTGCCTTCGGTTCTCGGTCTGATTTCATCAATCACCGCTTTCACTTTTGGCATCTCTTCGGCAATCACCGCTTCAACCCGTGCTTTAAGCTCTTCATCGCCAAAGTATTCGGCAATTTTTCTGAGTGATTTGGCTGTGGATTCAGCACCGACAAAGTTCACTTTCATCCAGGGGATACCGTACTTGGTTTCCATCATCTCACCCATGTAGTTGATCGACCGGTGACAGAGTATCACGTTAAGATCGGCAGTGTGAGCATTTTCAATCTGACCGACAGTCGAGTTTCCGCTGAATGAGGCGACAAGCGTGATACCGGTTCTTTCGAATATGCGCTCGATCTCAAATGCATCACCGCCTATATTGTATTCGCCAAGAAGGTTTAATTTGAACTTACCCTCTTTGACTGTGTTGTTGCGTCCCACCATGTGCTTGAAAACGCCGTTGTTGGCAATATGGTGGCCTGCCGACTGGCTGACGCCCCTGTACCCTTCACAGCTGAAACCGAAGACGTTACAGTCACCGAATTTATCACGCATCTCTTTTGATGCTGCATGCACATCGTCACCGATCAGACCTACCGGGCAGGTCGAGAAAATTGCGATTGACTTCGGGTGAAAGAGATCATAGGCTTCCTGTATGGCCTGCTTCAACTTTTTTTCACCGCCGAATACAACGTTTTCCTCCTGCATGTCGGTAGAGAAACAGTAGGTGATATAGTTCTCGGCTTCCGGTGTTTCCGGTCTCGTCTGGTTCCGACGGGTCAACCAGGCATAGAAACTGCAACCGATAGGCCCGTGAACGATGTTGACGATATCACGGGTTGGTCCAAGAACAACACCTTTACAGCCTGCATAGCAGCAGCCGCGCTGGGTAATGATTCCCGGAACGGTGCGCACGTTTGCCTGCACCTCCGGAATGGTCTCCGGATCATTGATTACAATTGACTTGTTGCGTTTTTTTGCAACTTTGGTCGGGTATTTCTGTATCAGATCCTCCCTGACCAGGGCTGGATCCGGTAAATTATTGTACGACTGCATGTCACTCTCTCCGTTTACACCGTTAAATTGTTCTACGTTCAGTTCAGCGCCTGTTCATCTTTTTCGCCTGTTCTGACCCTGATGGTTTCAAGGATCGGCGTCACAAAGATTTTTCCGTCACCGGGTTTTCCTGTCTGATTGACCTTGATGATGGTGTCAATGGCTGTTTTGCACAGCTCTTCAGGCACCACAAGGGCAAGCAGTCTTTTTGATACCAGCCGGGGGGCATTGCCAAGCTGTGCTATTGCTTCAGGATGACCGGCTTCGGCACCATGAAGAATGTCGTAGTGAACCTGACCTTTTCCGCGTCCGAGCACTCTGCCTGTAGCCGTAAATGCCGGGATTCCAGCGTCAACGAGAGCCTGTTTGGTCTCGTTCATCTTGTTGATGCGTATAACAGCGATTATTTCTTTCATCAAGCCTCCTTCGCTTCTGCAAGCTTCGGTTCGGTTTCCTGCTGGCCGGAGCTGATGGTATAGACCTCTTCGACTGACGAAACAAAGATCTTTCCATCACCAAACTTGCCTTCATTACCTGTTTTTGCGCTTTCCATGATTGCCCGGACCACAAAATCCTTGTCATTATCGGGTACGACAAGAAAGAGCATCTCTTTTGGCAGTTCATCATAGACTACATCGCCAACCCGCAGACCGCGTTGTTTTCCTCGTCCTACAACCGGAATTTTTGTTACAGCCGGGTAGCCTGCATCAAGCAGTGACTGCATCACTTCATAGACCTTTTCCGGTCTGACGATTGTTCTGATCATTAACATATTTGTGTACTCCGTTTTATTAGTTAGCGATACCAAAATCAATGAGCAATGACTCAAGTTCTTCGATCTCAAGCGGCTTGGGGATGACGAACATTTTGTTTTCGTGAATCTTTCTGGCAAGAGCGCGGTACTCATCAGCCTGGCCATGGGTCGGATCATAGTCGATCACGGTTTTACGGTTGATCTCGGCGCGCTGCACAAAGTTGTCACGAGGCACGAAATGGATCATCTGTGTGCCAATCCTGCGTGCAAGTTCTTCAATCATTTCACGCTCGTTGTCGACCTTGCGGCTGTTGCAGATAAGGCCGCCAAGACGCACACCGCCGGCATCGGCATATTTGAGAATACCTTTGCAAATGTTGTTGGCTGCGTACATGGCCATCATTTCGCCTGAACAGACGATGTAGATCTCTTCGGCTTTACCGTCGCGAATCGGCATGGCGAATCCTCCGCACACAACGTCGCCAAGCACATCATAGAACACGTAATCAAGGTCCCACTCTTCATCATAGGCACCAAGCTGCTCGAGCAGGTTGACCGATGTGATAATGCCCCGGCCTGCGCAACCGACTCCTGGTTCAGGGCCGCCTGATTCGGTACAGCGGGTCTGGCGGTATCCCTCTTTGATGATGTCTTCCAGTTCAACCTCTTCACCTTCCTCACGCAACGTGTCAAGCACGGTTTTCTGCTGCAGACCGCCGAGTAAAAGACGGGTTGAATCGGCTTTCGGATCACAACCAACAACCATGACTTTCATTCCCATTTCTGCAAGACCGGCAACGGTGTTCTGTGTTGTGGTTGATTTGCCGATACCACCTTTTCCGTAAATAGCAACTTTTCTCATTTTCGTAGAATTTAAGGTTATCGTTTTCTTGTCTCTTTGATATTCAGGCTTATTAGCTCCTTAGCCTTAATGGCTATGGTTTTATTATGCAATATGTGTGCCAAACGCATCAATCAAACCGGATAAAAAATCAACGGGAGGGGGAAATCACAGCAAAGCCTTGTTCTCAAAGGCTTTGCGTTTTTTCAGTGAGGAAGTTTTTTTTGCAGAAAGCTTAATAATTTATGGGTGAGTGCCTTGTCGCAGATTGAAAACAGATACAATAGGGTAGGAAATGATTTTATCCTACATATTTGTAGGAAAGTGATTGTGTTTATCCGGGTGCTGATCCCTTGCAGGTATTCCGGTGAAGCGGGAAATCCTGCAATCAGGTTATTATTGTAACAGTATGGCTGTATTTAAAGCCGATTCCCTGGATATCTTGCGGATTATCCGGGATTGGGGATCTGGATGAGTTGTTCAGAAACGGTCAGATGGGAGGTATGTGATGTCACACTCTTTTGCTGATACTGCAGGAGCGACTGAGTTATCGACATGTGCGTGTGCCAGGAGCTGTGTATTGGTTATGGCGGGAATGGTCATTAGTAGTGTTCTGAAATATCCGAAAAAAATACGAAAATGTAGAAAATGGTTCGGGCAGAGGTGTTCAGCTCGCTGCCCATAGAGACTGAACCAGAACTGTTTTTATTTGTATGCCATCGGAGCATGGTAAAATATTTCAACCGGGAAAAGCAGAAAGGTGTTTTTTGGGCAGATGTTATTACGTTTATTGTGAGTAATGTATCTGGTTGTATGTAATCGGACAGATCCGAATGTTCTGAAAACCAGGTCGATATCCTTGATTTTAATCTTGCGTGTATATATTCACGGGAATTGAATGTGGTTTGCCGCATACGGCTTGTCTGTGTTTGTGCACCGGTATGCTGGCAGCAGGTACGAAACAATCAGTAAGGTAATCTTGCTTCATTTAAAAGCTGGTAATGCACCATGGCTTATCTAAAAGGAACATATATAGCATTTGACGGGCTTGGTCAGACTAATCCAACACTCTCAGATTACAGACACTTCAGTACGATCCAGTCCTGGGCGATGAACAAGGAAATTGATTTTGCAGGAGTCAGCAGTCACGATAAAACGTATGCTCAAAGAAAATCAAGTCTCAGAGCGGCATTTGAAGAGAGGATCAGGGAGTTGCTGGCTGTTTCTAAACAGCTTGTTGTTGTTCTGAGTGAAAAGACAAGAAAAAGCGGAAACTACCTTTCATTTGAGATTGAGCAGGCTGTTGACAACTTCGATTTGCCATTGATTGTTGTGTATGCCGGGTATAGTGTGGTTGCCGATCCCTCTTTGCTGACAGGATACTGGCCGGATTCCCTCAGGCAGAGAATTAACAGTGGCTCAGCAAAGGTCCTTCATATTCCGTTCAACAAAGATGCGTTTCTGGATGCTGTCAGCCAGTTTTCCGTGGATATAAAGCCGGAAACCGGGCTGAATCATTACAGCGAATACGCACATCGAAAATTCAGTTGCATGCCTCATTCTGCGCCATTTGAAAACCGCAAAACACAGGAGTAATACCCTTCAGGCAAAGCTTGAGGTGCTTTTGAAAGAGGACTTATGAGGGCTCCTGCCGCTCGGATCTATGTATCAGGATCGCTGAGCCAGTTTCTGGCAGTTTCGATATCGGTGAAGACGCGCAATCTGAGACGACGGTTAACAACAACGTTTTCGAAGAAGTTGGCATTCGAAAGAAATGCGGGATTGCAGATGATCGCAATTTTCGCCACTGCCGGAGCATTTGTTGAAAGGAACTCTCCTGCCCGGTAAGTGTCAAAAGTTCCAAGTCGATACTCAAGATCGCTTTCGTCGCAAAGCACACGGGTCACTCCGCTTTGAATGCATGCCTCGATGATGCCTGTTGCATAATTCTGGACGTCCAGGAGATTTTCATCGAAACCGGACGCATGAACGATCAGAGTATCCCCATCGACTTTCGTGGTGTATCGAATGCCCATTATACTTTGTGTAACGTTAGGCTTAAACGTTGTGTCTCGATCAAGTCAATTGTTTTGGGAGGTTGTTTCATGATGGCAAGGTACCTTGATGTATTTTTTCCTGCGATTTCCTGCCAGGCAGGGGTGAGGATTTTGAGCACTCAAGCCACTCACGATAACTTCATGAAGTTCCCTGTTGATGCAAATATATCACGCGAACAAACATTTACATAATTATCCGGAACTTTATACATCGGTCGTTGGTTTGTTGGCGTAAAATCGCCGAATTTCCGTTCCATGAAAGAATCGATACAAAAAACGAACGCTCCTGCTTTGATCAATATGACCATCGTTTTTTGTGGTAAATTCCTGTTATTTGAAAATTTATGAGTTGTTCGCGACAATTTGCCGGTTTCCTCATGTTTTACTACGCTTACAGGTCATACCTTTTTCTTTCAGGAATCGTCGATTATTGATCTGGCGGCCTGCGCTCTTGCAATAATTCCGTATACTCAGAAAAGAGCGCCCGGTTTCATCCAGCTGATCGATATATCGCCTGTACTGCGGCTATACCATCTTATCATGTCTACAGCAAAAAAAAGTTACAATTTTCAGAAAATCATCACGGTTACCGGTGTTCTGCTGCTCATCATAAAATTTGTCGCATGGTACCTTACCCATTCTGTCGCCATTCTTACCGATGCTCTTGAGAGTATCGTCAATGTTACGAGCGGATTCATTGGTCTTTACAGCCTGTATATTTCCGCGAAACCACGTGATCAGAGTCATCCTTACGGTCACGGCAAGGTCGAGTTCATATCCGCAGCTATAGAGGGTACGCTTATCTCTGTGGCCGGTCTGCTTATTATCAAAGCGGCAGTTGATAATTTTATCCATCCGAGAATCGTCGGCAGACTTGATTATGGCATTCTTCTGGTCAGCATTACCGCAGCGATTAACTGGTTTGTTGGTTCACTTGCTGTGCGCAATGGCAAGAATAACGATTCACTTGCCCTTATTGCGAGCGGCAGGCATCTTCAGTCTGACACCTGGTCAACCATCGGCATCATAGCCGGGCTCGTTCTTCTTGCCCTGACGGGTTTGACCTGGCTCGACAGCGCCGTCGCACTGATTTTTGCCGCAGTCATTCTTGTTACCGGTTACAAGATATTGCGCAGTTCGCTCAGCGGTATTATGGATGAAGCTGATACAGAACTGCTTGAGAGAATAGTGGCACTTCTGCAGTCCAGTCGTCGGGAAAACTGGATTGATCTGCATAATCTGAGAATCATCAAATATGGCAACGTGCTGCACCTCGACTGTCATATGACGCTTCCCTGGTATCTTACTGTTCGAGAGTCCCAGAGGGAGATAAACAAACTGCAGAGGCTTATCAGAAAAAGTTTCGGTGAAAGCGTCGAGCTGTTTGTGCATACCGATGCCTGCCTTAATTTTTCCTGCAGTATCTGTAAAAAACAGGAGTGCACGGTTCGTCAGGCTGATTATGAGCATACGGTTGCCTTGACAGTTCATAATATCTCAAGGGATTACATGCACAAAATAGGGGATCAGCAGTAACAGAGGATTGCCGTTTGCCATTGGATTGACAGGAAAGAGGTATCGTCTTTTTTTTCAATACTCGATTTCTTTGAGGATTGTATGCGGAAATCAGTTTATCGGCAAAGAGTGCTTCCCGCTTTTCTTTTGAGTTTACTCTTTTCTGTCATTTCCGGATGTTGTCGTGTGCAGATAGTTGCAGACTATCGGGCACCTCTGCCGCATATTCCGGATACATCGACAAATACGGAAACGGCTCCAGGGAGGAGTCCGGCTTCCGGTCATAAGGAGTACCGGGTTAAGCCAGCGCCCCGAAAGGTTCTTGTGCCTGATCTTGTCGGAAAAACAGTTGAGTCGGCAAAACGCATTCTCCGCCTGAAACAGCTTGCTTTGGGCAGCATTGTTTACCGCGAAAGCCTTGAACAGGCAGGGATGGTTATGGCGCAAAACCCTTTACCGAAAAAGGGATTACGGGTGGCTGCAGGTTCACCGGTCACTCTTGTTGTTTCCCGGTCAATGCTTGCCGTGGTTCCTGATGTCGTCGGGCGAACTGTTTCCGATGCCCGCCCGGTTTTGCAAAAAGCCGGTTTTCTTACAGGATCGGTTGTTCCCGACTCCTTTGTTTCGTCCGGCAAGGTGAGACGACAACATCCTGTTGCAGGCGATTCGGCGCGAAGGGGATCGGCTGTCGATCTGACCGTAACAGACGCTTCGCCTGAGCCGAAAGCACCTGAAGCAAATCAGGAGCTTGTCACGTATCTTGCAGCAGCAATTGTGGCGACGGGCGGGGCCGCACTGTTATTGGGGCGACTACGGAGAAATAATCTGCCGGGAAGAAAGCGTAAGGCGGTGAGTGTTACTCCAAAAACAGATTTCGGAGTACAGGATATAACCATTCCGTCTGGCGCTGTCGGGAAAAGAGAAACCGGAATCCGGTTTTTTCCGGACAAGGGTGTTCAGGAAATTACTGTCAGGCAGGTTGATGAAACAAACGATTAAACGCTCATGGATACCAGCAGCTATACGCTTCAGGATTTTTTTGGCCGGGGAAACATTGCAGGCACCAGGCTTGAGGAGCTTCAGGCAGAAGAATCGATCAGTGAGCTGAAAACACGGTTTCATGAAGAGTCGGGTAAGGGTGAGTGGACGCCGGTCTGGAAAAGCATTATCGAACATGTTGACGAACTTCTTGGTATTCGTCTTTCCGACATCATGGTGCGAGCCTGGAAAAAATTCGAGGATCTGTCGAAGTACAGGGATGCGGAACGGTATCCACCCGATCAGTTATTTATCGCCCCTTTGATGGAGCATTGCATAACGTCAAAACACCAGCCGAAAATTGAGATTGAGGGAGGCAGACTGTTCAAAAAAACAATTCCTTTCGATATCAGCCTTCAGTTTGTTCTCAAAGGGTTTACCCTTGAAATTCAGGATGGGAAGATCAGGAAAATTCATACAGGGGAGTGTTCGGGGAGCGGGATGGTTCAATGCATGAAGGTTACACTGCTTGAAAAAGAATCCTGCAATATTCCACTGCCGGGGAGCATTGATCTTGGTGAAGGGATACCGATTGAAGCGATGTAAGCGGTTTCGGTTTTTCCCTGCCGGCAGCCTTCCTGTCGTCAAAACTCCTGCATCATTTACAGCTCACAGGAGTTCCGGTTGCGGAAAAAGAAAACCGGCATGATCAGAAAAACTGTCATGCCGGCAGGATTGCTGGCTCAGGGAAGATGCGAACAGCCGCCAAAACTGGCGATTTTTGCATCCATCCTCATCCACAGGTTCTGCGCCTCGAGCTCGGCGACCGTATAGTCACGGGAAAAAATCTCATACACCTTGCCGGCACTATGAGACTTGCCATCATGCAGATCATCGCAGCGGGCATGAAGCAGATAGTTCGGCAGATGCACGAGGGCCAGTTCACGTGGGCGCCTTCCGATATTATCCTCTTTCTTTTCATTACTTACGCCTGCACCAAACCATCCGTCGAACCGGGTCTGGTCGATAAAAAGTTCATCAGCGGCATAAGGAGGTGTCGATCTGGTCAACGCGTTATAGGGATCGTCGCCATGGCTCAGGTAACGGCTGTCGGCCATGAACCATGGCTGGGCATGCCCGGCATTCGTAACCAGTTTCACCGGTATGTTTACCACGCGCAGCAGAGTCCTGAACAGCCCCACCGTGCCCCAGCATCCGGCGGTCCGGTGCCGCATGCCGAATTGAGGATGTGATAACTGAAGGGTACCATTGATAACCCTGCTCAATGGGGGATATCCCCGGTACTGCCACTGGTCTTCCATATTTGCCGCAGTCGTTCCTCCCGAAAAATGCACCAGATTGTCGCGGCACCATCCGACAAGACGCCCTATGGTGTCGATTCTGGCAGGTGCTATAAGTGAGTTTGAACCAAGAAAAGCATAACTGAACGACGGAGAGGCGGGAACCAGATGACCATGCATATGATCGATTCGATACCCCGCAGGAGAGCCATTCCAGCGGAACATCTCACGGCTGTCGAACAGTTGGGCGAGCTGCGCTGTATTGTACCCTTCTATCGACCAGCCAACCTGCTGTTGTATCTCTACAACCAGCGACTGGGCGACACTTGCCGTGAAATAAGCCCGGGCATCGTCCCGCGAAAGCACAGTCGCAGCCTGATCTTCGTCTCCCATGACAGCCTGATTCAGAGGAACATCTGCAACCGCTATGGTATTGCGGTTCCAGGCAAGAGTGAACGCCAGTCGAAGCTCCGCTTTCTGCGACTCGCTCCATGAAGTCCAGACATGTGCA
>JAAXUM010000410.1 GCA_013336025.1 Chlorobiaceae bacterium | reverse complement strand
CTAAAGCGTGGCTGCCTGCCTGACCGGCGGGGAGAGGGGTGCCTGTGCTGTGCCGGAATTGAACAACGAGCCGTTCTGGATTGCCGGCACAACGATAACAAGAGCAAGCAGAGCGCTCACGGCCAAAAGAGCAGAGAGCGCCATTCGCATGACGTTCGAGCGACTTTTCGTACCTGGAACAGCTTTGTTTTTCTCATCGGGCGAACGGGGATTGTCCGGTGAAAGGGAAATTTCCTGAAGCCCCTGATACTCGCTGTTCAATAGCTCATCAAGCCCTTTTGCCGCCTGAAAGGTATAGTTTGCGCCTTCGGATTTTGACAGAATCCCGAACCCCTGCAGATCAATTGGTGAGCCTGATGCAACCAAAGCGGCAAACAGGGTGGCGAGCGCGCGGCTGAACCGCTCTGCCTCGCTCCTGTCGAGGTTCATTCGCTGTGAAGCGATCCGGATTGTTCCGTCCTTTGCCGAAACGTCCTGAATAAAAACAACCTTGTTGTGAGGAGGAGAATAGATGGCATCCGATCCATGCATCTGTCGCATTGCCGGATCATGATGCACCGTAAACATGCCCAGCCCCGATACCTGAAGCCTGCCATCCTGCAGAAGCCCGGCCGACATCGCACCGGATAAACTGCCCAGAAGACGCCTGGCATCCGCCGGCTCAATCCTGAGCAGTCCGGCAAGTTCCTCTGTAAGATTATGCTCTGTCATCGCATCGACTCACTCCTTTATCGGGGAAAAAACAAATATAACACTTCCGCCAGTAAAACCACCTCAGGCCTGGTGCGGGTGCTCCCGGCCGTCACGGGCCGTTCTCTCCGCTGGAGCAGGAGAGAACGGCTGTTCTGCTGTTCCGCGTTCCACCCTGCCGGTTGTAACTCCTTCCGCAACCTGCTCAAACCTCTCGCAACAGTAAATGAACGACGCTCTTGCGGCAGAAGAGGAAATGTTATGCGGATTTTTATTATCTATACAAAACGGCATCGCTCTTTATTTGTTCCGCTTTTGACCGCTTGGCCGGTCGCGACCTTTGAAAGAGCTGCCCGAACGGATCCCTTTTCTTTTTTACTGCGGTTTTTCTCTTATGAGCACAACAATTCTTTCGGTCAGCGAACTGACCCGGCACATCAAAAACGAGCTTGAGAGTCTTTTTTCCCGGGTATCGGTTCGAGGAGAAATTTCCAATTGCAAACGGCACAACTCGGGCCACATCTATCTGACGCTGAAAGATGAGGGTGCCCAGATACCGGCTGTTATCTGGAAACACCTTGCTGCCCGGCTTACCGCAGATCTGAGGGATGGACTGACTGTCGTAGCGGAAGGGCGTCTGGAAGTTTATCCCCCTTCCGGTCGCTATCAGCTCATCTGCACTTCGGTGACCGATGCCGGAGAGGGCGCTTTGCAGCAGGCGTTTGCCCTGCTTTTGCAGAAGCTCTCCAAAGCTGGTTATTTCAGCGCCGAACGAAAAAGAGCGATGCCGAAAATTCCCGGAACGATCGGCATTATCACCTCGCCGACCGGCGCGGTTATTGAGGATATGGGCAATACCTTTCATCGCCGCTTCCCTGCGGTTTCGCTCAGGCTCTACCCGGTAAGGGTTCAGGGAACGGAGGCTGCCGAAGAGATCTGTTCGGCTATCCGCTATTTCAACAATATCAGAGAACCGGGTCTCCGGCCCGACCTTCTTATCGTGGCAAGAGGGGGCGGCTCAATGGAGGATCTCCAGCCGTTCAACGAGGAGATTGTTGCCGATGCCATCTACAACTCTCATATTCCCGTCATCAGTGCGGTAGGGCATGAAACCGATATCACCATTGCCGATATGGTGGCCGATCTGCGGGCGGGAACGCCCTCTATTGCAG
>JAAXUM010000012.1 GCA_013336025.1 Chlorobiaceae bacterium | reverse complement strand
AGAGTTTTCCCCCGGCCCCGCAACATTGAGGATACTGTGCGGAGCCGGGGTTTCTTGCGATCACGGAAGGCTTTTTTTTCAAAGATGGTTGTAATCGCAACTCGTTATTTTGGCAATCACATTGCGTAACACAAAAACAGAGTGTGCCTTTACACCTTTTCCCGGAGCAAGGCGCCCATTTCATAGCCTGACAGGAAGGCTTGCATATCAATTTTTCTTGCAGCAGCCACCCACCCGGCAATATTGATCGCTGTTTTTTCACTCTCTTTTTCAACAGGAGGTTCCTCTTCTTTCAGCATCGCCTGTACCGATAGCCATGCAGCAAGTACACTCAGGCGATGTTCGCGGAACCATGTTTTTTCGTGTCTGTTTTCAAACTGCAGGATACGGGCTACATGTCGGCTGTGCGATGCATCGAGAAAAGCCAGAAGGGCGTAGAGTGCAGCCTCTTTGTCGGCAGGCAGGACTGCAGGCTTTTCTGACAGCAGGCAGTAAAGCAGATCCGGCATGTTTTCACCGGGAATGCCGTTCACTCCTTTTTGGCTGTATAGCAGTCGAAGTGTATCACTCATCAGCCAGTCATCGATCAGGTTCGAGTCCAGGAGGCTGTTGGCTCGGAGCATCTCCTGCAGTGAGTCGAGCACAAGCCAGTGCAGAAGGATGGTGAAAAAGCCTGATTCATCTCTCTTTGTTGTTCCGAGAGCCGCATTGAATCGTTCACTATCGGTCAGATTGAGCATCTCTCCAGACATGATGCAGGCAAGACGGAAACGTGATACGGTCTCAAGAGCAAGGTGTGCTGGCACATCAACCTGTTTTTCCAGGAGGTTTCCGTATTTCATTGCAACCTCCTCAAGCAGTGTCTCAATCATTTTTTTGAATATCGGAAAGAGGAGATCATTCTCTGTGGCACAGTGCAGGGGAGCAAGATTGTCAGGCGAGAGAAATTCTGATATCAGACGGTGGAGCGGTTCAAGGCTCATGAAGAGCACGTCATGATCTATTGAAGCTGTTCCATTTCCATTGAGCTCAGCGCACAACCTGTCGTAGGGGGTGAGTCTTGAGGGTCTGACCTCCCTGAAATCAAGAAAGAGATTGTAGCGGTACCCGTCGAGAGCGACAAACAGCCCCTGTTCTGTAATTGTCCTGTTTGAGCGGATAAACTCCATGCCGGAACTTTGATCTCTGAAGATCACATAGCTGTTATCGTCTCTGGTGAGGCCGAGACCATCAGCGAGAGAGGATTGACAGATTTCATCTCCCTTTCGGTACCCGACCGAAGTACTGATCCATCCGGCAGCCTGTTCTGCGCAATTATTGAATACAACAAGTGCTTTTTCGTTGCGGAGGCTGTTTGAGTATGCGAAAATGTTTTCGTTGACGCTGCCTTCCGGGGAGAAGACATCGTAGAGAAAGAAGTTTTCCACCTCGGCAAAAAGCGGGCGTTTCTTCATGACGGGAAAAATTTCCCGGTAGTGGCGATCCACAAGATTCTGGTCCGGCTGTTCGTCATAATAGGCTTTGGCATATTCCATGCCGTATTTCTCTGTAAAACCCTCAACCTGTCCATGTCCAAGCATGGGAAGACCCGGCATGGTAATCATCATCATGCAGACTCCAAAATACTTGTCGCCTCTGCCGAACTGTGCAATGGCGGTATCCTCGTCCGGGTTGTTCATGAAGTTGACATATCGCTTGAGAATTTCAGCATCGAATTCAAGCGTATTTTTGATCAGGTAGCGATAACTGGCATTATCCTCTTTTTTCAGCATATGCATGAAAGCGCTGTTGTATACCCGGTGCATGCCGAGGGTTCTTACAAAATATCCCTCAAGCATCCAGAAGGCTTCAGCAAGGAGCAGCGTACCGGGAACCTCCGCCTGAATGCGGTCAACCACCTCTCGCCAGAACTCTTCAGGTATGGCCGCATTGAACTCCTCCATACTCATCGCATAGGAAGTGCGTGACGGTACCCCTCCGGCTTGACCGTGAAGCGGGAACCAGAGACGCTGAATGTGGCGTTTGGCCAGAACCATTGCTGCATCAAAGCGGATAATTGGAAACATCCTTGCAACATGCAGAATCTGTTGGATCACTCCCTCACGGACTTCCGGACTGAGAAAGTCAAGCTGAGCGGTATCGTTCCATGGCATTGTCGTTCCGTCATTGCCATGATAGATATAGCGAGTATCACCGTTCAGATAATCAACCCGCTTGAACGTGACGGCAGCATCACTTCTGTTCCAGTAGCCATCTTCAAGGAAAATACCGTAGCGGGCATCACTTGAAAGGTTAGGTCCGGTATAGGAGTAGTTGACATAAGGTGCCAAAGAAGCGGAGAGGAACCAGTCCGGGTGGTTTCTTACCAGTTCGGAGTCAATGCCGGTATGGTTCGGAACCATATCGCTTGCAAGCCGTATGCCTCGCTGCATCGCCCGGTTGCGAAGGTCGAGATAACCCTCATAACCGCCGATGTCCCGTGAAATATCGTATTGCTCAAGGGCATATGCTGAAGCTTTTGCTTCAGGGTTTCCCTGGATGCGCTTGATGGTTTCAGATGCCTCGCTCCTCTGCCAGAGCCCGATAAGCCAGAGCGCAGTGAATCCTCGTTCACTGAGAAGATCAAGTTCCCTGTCGGGAATGTCCTGAAGGCGTGCTATATGCCGTTGATAGATTTTACTGAGCTGGTCGAGCCATACATAGGTGCTTTTTGCCAGCATGACCACCTCGGGCATCCACGAAGAATCTGCTGAATAGTGTGCACCAGCTTCACCTGGATCACCATAGTCGGGCACATGGGTTTCTTTTTCCAGACACAGTTCCTGCTGGCGGGAGTCCTGCTGCTTTGAAAGCTGCTCTACAAAAATATATCGATCCTCATCCTGGATGAGGATAATTGCATCGGCAAGCAGTGACCAGAAAGGAGATTCTTCAAGCAAATCCGCCCAGTGAAGCCTGATAAACCGGAGCTGTTCCAGAATTGAATCGGGCGCATGCCTGATTGGAAGCCAGAGAAGTTCAAGAAGGTCAATGTCGTTGGGCCCGACTGCTCCCATATCATGCATTGAACCCTTCAGAGACTGGATAAGCCGGAGATAGGCATCGTCCTTTATGAGGTTCCTGTCGGTTATAAGATCTGCAAACTGTTCAAGTGCGGGATTCTGATTGTTCAACCATACCAGAAAAGACTCCTCGATCAGTTGTTCTCTGTTTACCGGAACCGAAAGGTACTCTTCAGGCGACAGGTTGCCGCGAAAGAGAGCGTCAGGTGGGAAATCATCAAGAAAATTTTTTTCGTACTGCTCCGCCCGGTTTTGTGAGAGTTCCAGATGGAAGTTTTCACTTACTGTTTTAAAAAAATCCGGTTTTCGACTGGCAACGGATTGCGCAATAAGTGCATGAAATACCTCATGAAGCAGTTTCATACCATGAAACTGTGCCGGGAGTATCAGTTTTACATGATCGCCTTTCTTCTTCAGAAAATTGTTGATGATCCCGGTCTGTTCTCTGGCCTGAGCAAGACTGTTTCCGGAACGGTCAAAGAGAACAAGGAAGTCAGGGTCACGCTGTTTAAAGAGTTCTCTTGCCTGACGGTTCAGGTAAAAATGTTCTTTTCCGGGCGGAACGGTCTGATGGTTATTGCTTGTCATAATCTGGATTGAATGCCGTGCGATGGTTCAGCATATGTTGGGGAGCGCAAAAAGCTGCGTTCCCCGGAGAGCGGAAAAGAGTGCCTTTATCCGGAAGAGGTGCTTTTTTCACTGCTTCTCGTAAAGGTACGTAATTTCTATAAAAAAGCAGGATCAGCACAGCGGTGGTTTTGTGGAAAAGCGGGTTATCCTTGCCTGCATTACTTGATTGTTTTATCGAGATAATGAGTCAGGTAGTTGAATCCGAGATCCTTTGCTGATCGGAGAATATCAATACCCAGTCCTCCGAGTGGAGACGGGGCTTTTGCTGATACCTGTTCTGAAGCAGCAGCCATGTTTGACGGGTGTTTGTGAGAGGGTCTCATCATGGTTTTAATGCTTCTTCCTATCAGGAGGCCGGTAACAAATACCGATCCGGCAATTTCAAAAGGATGTCGCCGTACAACGGTAACCGGATCAAGTTCTGTCTGAATGTCATCCTTCAGTTGTCTCGTTCTCGCCTTGATCTGCTCCTCTTTTTCAGCAATCGTGTTATGCAGCTCCTCTATTCTGGCTTCGATGCTGCTGAGCGGTTCATTGTTTGTAGTCATGTGCGGAAAGGAGGGTTTTCTGAATCAGATTCTGTAAAAGTTCCGGTCTGAATTTTGCAAAAAAAACAAAGCATCCAAGAAAGATAAGGCTGACGAGCAGATAGCCAATAAAGAGATGCCCGGTAATTTCTCCAAGGAGCAGCGCTACGGTGGTGATGAGGTAGGCTATGGCGATAAGAAGCACCAGAGCAAGAATGACAATCGCCGCGACAACCGATATTTTTTTTGTCAAATCAAGTTTTACAAGCTCGATTTTAGCGTCTACAATCGAAACGACATCCTCATAGGTAGAGGTAACGGTATTATCAAGCATTTTCGGAATGCTTGATCGTGTTCGTGTCGGAACTGCTGTACCGCTTTTTTTAACAGGTGGAGAGCCCATAGTCATGCAAGGGATAACGATGATAAAGGTTCAGCGCCTTTTTTTAAAAAGAAAACCGAGCGCAGCGCCTGCTCCCAGAGAGTACAGAAGCGCCTGGGCAGGGTTGTTTTTAATGTATGTCTTTACCTCTTCAGCGGTTTTCATCAACTGGCCGTAACTTTCACTTTCAAGAAATCCCGAAAAAGTTTCAGATACGGTACCTGCAATTTCCTTGATGAGTTCCGGGATATAGGCAACATCGGGCTTAGGCATTGTTTCCGCTGCTTCAGCTTCGACAGCCTCTCCCTGGTGAATGGTGACCGGTACTTCCTGTTCCATAATGGGTAAAATAGTGGTTAATCAAAGGTTCTTTCATAATATAATCACATTCGGTCAAACAGCACTGGTCAAAAGAGATGAGATCAGGATGCTAACCCAGCACTCTGCCGCCATCGATCGAAATGATTTGTCCGGTGATGTAGTCGCTTTCAAGCAGAAAATGAACTGCCCTCGATATATCAAGAGGACTGCCAAGCCGATGCAGCGGAATTTTTGCGATCAGATCTTGTTCCTCAAAGGTTTGTTCGTCATGCCGCCAATCTGCATGGCGGGTAATTGTTCCTGGAGCAATTCCATTGACAAGCACCTGCGGCGCAAATTCTCTTGCAAATATTTTTATCAGATGCTGAATACCTGCCTTTGAAACCGTGTAGGGCGCAAAGCTTTTCCACACAAGATCGGCAGAGACATCAGTCATGGCAATGATTCGCGACAAAAAAGATTGACGGCGCATGATCTTGACGGCCTCCTGCATCGTGAAAAAAGTTCCTTTCAGATTGGTATCGACAAGGTTGTCCCAGTCAGCTTCACTCACATCAGGCAGAGTGGTGCGGTAAAAATTCGAGGCGCTTGCCAGAAGCAGGTCAAGGCGCCCGAACTTCTCACCAAAAACAGCAAAGGCATGCTGTATCTCTTTCGGCTTTGCCATGTCACATCGGATCATCTCCGATGCAGGGCTTACCCGTTGAATTCTTTCCAGCGTTTCTTCCGCTTTTTGGGGTGAGGCATTCCACGTAAAAAAAATCGAATAACCCTGACCCGCAATCGACAGAGCAAGTTCGCTGCCAAGGCCTCCTGTTGCGCCGGTCATGAAACAGACCTTACCACTTGATGCTGTCATGAGCTTCAAAATTCAACCTGTTGTACCATATGCTACACTAACGGTGGCAACGGACAAAAAGTTGTTTCATCAGTTTACCCCAAGCATAACGCTTGATGCCTTGAAAATGGCACAGGCCTCTCCCCCTTCCTTCAACCCGAGCTTTCTTGCGCTTTCATGCGTAATAACTGCTGAGAGGGTATTGCCAGCTCCTATTTCAATATCAACCTCGGTACTCACAGGGCCGTCAATGATTCTTGTGATTTTTCCGCTCATAATGTTGCGGGCACTGATCTTTGCGTCCTGCATGTTGGAACCGAGAATGACGGAGCTTGCCTTGATAATGCCATAGGCAGCCATGCCCTCTTTCAGGCCAAGCTGTTTTACCGCTCCGATAGTAATGATGGAGCAAAGCGTTGTGCCATCTTCAAGTGCAAGATTGACCTCTGCATTGACCGCTCCGATGATGATTGAGGCGATTGTCCCCTTGAATATATTTCTTGCACTGATGTTCATGATTACTCTCGTTTATTGTTTGATTTGTTGTTGTTTTTTGAAGTTCGGGTGGATTTTATCGCATAAAACCCGTTTACCGTTGAACGTAAGGATTTTTTACTTGTCGAATACATGTAAATGTATCAGTTCGTCAAATCGTTTAAGGCAGCAGATTGCCTCCCTGCACTATTGAATATATACTAAAACAGATTATCTGACATTTATTATCGTGCTTAAGCATAAAGCTCCCATGCTGACAGCGCTTCATCCATTTGCACTGCCCGTCATATGCTGATCATGTTCATCGGTACGCTTGAAGTTATCGTATGCGCTCTTGCATTACATTGTTAAGTAAGGTGATTTTATATAAAAGCATAATAATATTAGGTTAATGTGCGAAACAGAACAAATAATTAAGAATAATGTTCCGTTTCGCACATTCTTTTTTTTCTCGATCGATCTGAACCTGTACGTATTGCAGGGTTGCTTTTGGTGCCATGTTTTTACAGGAAAACGATCTTGGCCCAAGTCTTTGTTTTTTAAGGATATAGCGAAATATTCCCCCTTTTTTCTGATCAGGAGATAAAAAAACGAGGTCAAATGGAATGTTTTTCTTCGATATGGCATGCTATTTGTTGAACGATATGTGGCTCGGGTTATAACGGTTTAATAAAAAAAGACCTGGGCAATGTATTCACTCCAAACAAAAAATACTGCGATGAAAAAAATAGCTTTTTATGGAAAAGGTGGAATCGGGAAGTCTACAACCCAGCAAAACACTGCTGCGGCAATGGCTCACTTTTATGATCAGAAGGTTTTTATTCACGGTTGTGATCCAAAAGCCGATTCAACCAGGATGATTCTTGGTGGTATGAACCAGGCTACCATCATGGATGTGCTTCGTGATGAAGGTGCGGAAAAAATAACATCATCAATGGTTAAAGCTGGTTTCAAAGGTATCCGTTGTGTTGAATCAGGCGGTCCGGAGCCGGGAGTAGGATGTGCCGGTCGAGGTGTTATCACGGCCATTGATCTGATGGAAGAAAATGGTTCATACACACCCGAACTGGACTATGTCTTTTATGATGTTCTTGGTGATGTGGTGTGCGGCGGATTTGCCATGCCGATTCGGGATGGTAAGGCGCAGGAGGTTTACATCGTGGCTTCCGGGGAGATGATGGCGGTCTATGCAGCAAACAATATCTGTAAAGGGCTTGTCAAGTATGCAAAGCAGAGCGGCGTTCGTCTGGGAGGTATTATCTGTAACAGCCGTAAAGTTGATAAGGAGAGAGAGTTTATTGAAGAATTTGCTGCCGCTATCGGTACACAGATGATTCACTTTGTTCCTCGTGACAACGTTGTTCAGAAAGCTGAATTCAACAGAAAAACCGTGATTGAATTTGCTCCTGAATCTGAGCAGGCTAAAGAGTATGGTGAGTTGGCTCGCAAGATTATCGAAAACGACATGTTTGTGATACCCAAACCACTTCTGATGCCTGAGCTGGAAGAGATGGTACTTAAATATGGTCTTGTTGATTAATGATTAATACAAAAACAAAGGAAACATACTTATGAAAATGATAAGAGCGATGGTGCGCCCTGAAGCTGCCGATACCATAACGGAAGGCCTTGCCGAAGCGGGTTTCTATTCACTGACGAAAATGCACGTTTTCGGAAGAGGCAAGCAGAAAGGAATAAAAATCGGGGACGTGCACTACGATGAGCTTCCTAAAGTCATGATCATGGTGGTTGTAAAAGAGGATGCTGTGGATGAAGTGATCAGTGCTATCAAGACAAATGCCTATACAGGAAACTTTGGAGACGGAAAGATTTTTGTAACGCCCGTTGACGCCTCGTACACCGTACGTACCGGCGAAAAAGGCATATAAGGAGATGCAGCGATGAAAGAAATAATGGCAATCATCCGTCCCAAAAAAGTAAGCAAGACAAAGGACGTGCTTGATAAACTGGGATATCCTGCTTTCACTGCAGTATCCGTCATGGGTCGGGGAAAACAGCGGGGGATAGCCGGTGAGGTGAATTGCGAACTGCCACCGGAAGTTCTTGGGAAAAGTGGAGGGATGAAATACATCCCGAAGCGGCTTATTTCATTAACAGTGCATGATGCTGATGTTGAGCTGATTGTGAAGGCAATCATCAAGGTTAATCAGACCAGTCAGATCGGAGATGGCAGAATATTTGTCTGTCCGGTAGATAACGTCGTGAGAGTCAGAACTGATGAAGAGGGCGATCAAGCCATCATGTAATGAATTAATATAAAAGGTAGGAGAATTATATGCCATATCATGAGTTTGAGTGCAGCAAATGTATTCCTGAAAGGAAAAAACATGCTGTAATAAAAGGACCGGGTGAGGATTTGACGCATGCACTTCCTCTTGGATATCTCAATACGATTCCGGGTTCGATTTCGGAACGCGGCTGTGCTTACTGTGGAGCAAAGCATGTGATCGGGACACCGATGAAAGATGTTATTCATCTCAGTCACGGGCCAACCGGGTGCACCTACGATACCTGGCAGACCAAGCGCTATATCAGTGATAATGACAACTTTCAGCTTAAATATACCTTTGCCTCGGATGTGAAGGAAAAGCATATCGTGTTTGGAGCTGAAAAAGTGCTCAAGCAGAATATTATTGAAGCGTTCAAGGCATTTCCCGATATGAAACGGATGACCATCTACCAGACCTGTGCAACAGCGCTGATCGGTGATGATGTTGACGCGATTGCTGAAGAGGTTATGGAAGAGATGCCCGAGGTCGATATTTTTGTCTGCAACTCTCCGGGATTTGCAGGTCCAAGTCAGTCGGGCGGACATCACAAAATCAATATCGCCTGGATCAAGAAAAAGGTCGGGACCGTTGAACCGAAGATCACCAGTGATTATGTCATCAACTACGTTGGTGAGTACAATATACAGGGCGATCAGGAGGTCATGCTTGACTATTTCAATCGTATGGGCATCCAGGTTCTTTCAACCTTTACCGGCAACGGCTCCTATGACGAATTGAGGGCTATGCATCGTGCACATCTTAACGTGCTTGAATGTGCCCGATCAGCAGAGTATATCTGCAACGAACTGAAAGTAAAATACGGGATCCCCCGTCTCGATATTGACGGGTTTGGGTTTGAGCCACTTTCGACATCGCTCAGGAAAATCGGTCTGTTTTTCGGAATTGAAGAGAGAGCGCAGGCTATCATCGATGAAGAGACCGCAAGATGGAAACCTGAACTCGACTGGTACAAAGAGCGACTGAAAGGGAAAAGAGTATGTCTCTGGCCAGGAGGCTCCAAACTGTGGCATTGGGCAAATGTGCTGCATGAAGAGATGGGTGTTGATATCGTTTCGGTTTATACGAAATTCGGTCATCAGGGTGATATGGAAAAGGGTATTGCTCGTTGTGAAGTTGGGGCACTTGCTTTCGATGATCCAAATGAACTGGAAGGGCTTGAAGCGATTGACATGTTAAAACCCGATATCATCTTTACCGGTAAACGGCCTGGAGAGGTTGCCAAAAAGGTACGGGTTCCTTACCTCAATGCCCATGCTTATCACAATGGTCCTTATAAAGGCTATGAAGGGTGGGTAAGGTTTGCCCGTGATATTTACAATGCGATTTATTCGCCTATCCATCAGCTCTCACACCTGGATATCAGCAAGGATGAAATACCTACAGGCGCAGGATTTCAAACGGCAACAATGATATCTGATGTGAATTTAAGCGAGGAGGTTCTCTCTTCAAGCACTCTCCGGCAGTATACGGGTAAATATGACAGTGTTTCAGATTTGCGCAAGAAAACATATCCGGAATTTAAAAAGAAAGAGAGGAGTGAATAGTATGGAAAATTTGCATGAGAAGATTGCCCTGCTCGAGGATTATATCATGAAAAAGTGTCTCTGGCAGTTTCATTCACGGGCATGGGACAGAAAGGATCAAAACGAAAATATTCTCAGGAAAGCAACACAGATATTGTGTGGTGATGCTGTCGAACTTGAAACTCCGGCAGATCGCTGCTACTGGGTGGATGCTTTGAGTTTGACAGAGGCTTTCCAGGAACGTTACGAGTGGCTGGCTGCAATGAGTAAAGAAGAGATTAAGCAGCTGATGCAGGGCCTGAAGGAGAGGATTGATTTCGTGACCATCACCGGTTCTCTCAATGCTGAGCTGACTGATCCGCGCTATTGAAATCACAGCGCGGTTTCTGCCTGAGTATAACCAATAAAATTTTAAGAATATGAGTTGTGAAATAAAACAAAAAGGGCGAGTTGGCACGATCAACCCGATATTTACCTGCCAGCCTGCCGGTGCCCAGTATGTAAGCATCGGGGTAAAGGATTGTATTGGAATTGTTCATGGCGGACAGGGCTGCGTCATGTTTGTTCGGTTGCTGATCTCCCAGCATCTGAAAGAGAGTTTTGAAATCGCCTCATCATCGCTCCATGAGGATGGCGCGGTATTCGGTGCGCTCAACCGTGTGGAAGAGGCGGTTGATGTGCTCTTGATGCGCTATCCGCATGTGAAAATCATACCAATCATTACCACTTGTTCGACAGAGGTTATCGGCGACGATGTCGATGGAGTTGTCATCAAGCTTAATGAAGGGCTTTTGAAAGAGAAATATGCAGGACGGGAAGTACATCTCATACCAATTCATACGCCCAGTTTTGTGGGGAGCATGGTGAGTGGATATGATGTCGCGGTGAGGGATTTTGTCCGCTACTTCGCCAAAAAAGACAAAACGAGCGAGAAAATCAATCTGATCACCGGATGGGTCAACCCCGGCGACGTTACGGCACTCAAGCATCTCCTGTCTGAAATGCAGATCGAGGCGAATGTCCTGTTCGAAATCGAAAGCTTTGATTCGCCTCTGATGCCGGATGGAAACTCGGTTTCCTTTGGAAATACGACGATTGATGATCTGACTGCGACAGGGAGTGCCCTTGGGACGATTGCGCTTAACCGCTATGAGGGTGGAAAGGCAGCTGAATTCCTTCAAAAAGAGTTTGACATTCCTGCTGTTATAGGACCAACGCCAATCGGCATTCGCAACACGGATACCTTTTTGCGGAATTTGAAAAAAATGACCGGAAAACCTATTCCTGAATCGCTCGTTCGTGAGCGGGGAATCGCTCTTGATGCATTGACCGATCTTACACACTTGTTCTTTGCCGATAAAAAAGTTGCCATTTATGGCAATCCTGATCTCGTTATCGGCCTTGCAGAGTTCTGTCTGGATCTCGAGATGAAACCCGTATTACTGCTTCTCGGCGATGACAACCTTTCCTATCCTAACGACTCGCGTATTCAGGCGCTGAAGGAAAAGGTCGATTTTGACATGGAGATCATTACGAATGCTGACTTCTGGGAGCTGGAAAACAGGATAAAGAACGAGGGTCTTGAACTTGATCTGATCCTTGGCCATTCAAAAGGTCGGTTTGTCGCCATTGACAACAATATTCCCATGGTTCGAGTCGGTTTTCCGACTTACGACCGGGCAGGTCTTTACCGGCATCCGGTTGTAGGTTATGCCGGTGCAATCTGGCTCGCAGAAGAGATGGCGAACACGCTTTTTACTGATATGGAGCACAAACATAACAAGGAATGGATCCTCAACGTCTGGTAACGGGGCTCTGTTTTTTCGGTCGGGGAAAGACTCTGTCAGGAGTAATGCCTGTACCATTTTCAATGACTCATTTCGCGCTGCCGGATTTTATAACCAGTGGATCCGGCAGTAAAATTACAACAAAGAGCAAGGAGTAAAATAATGCAGAATACCCCTGTAAGGGATGCTCATGGGCCTATGAGACGCAAAGAGCGCGAAATTACCAGCCGCGCAGCAATTGATTTGATTCTCCATTCATCAACAGTCATGAATCTTGCATTCGCGGATAACAATATCCCTTTTCTCGTTCCTGTGTTTTATGCGTACGACGGTTCCGTTCTTTATTTCCATTCAGCGCAGGCTGGTACGAAAATTGACATCATGAAGCGGAACAGCACGGTCTGTTTTGAAATTTCTGTTGATCAGGGCTTTATCGAGGACGATCTGGCTTGCGATTTTGAAGCGAAACATCGCACCGTTATCGGATTAGGCAAAACCTCGTTTATAGAAGATGATGCTGAAAAGATTAACGTGCTCAATATGATTGTCGGCAGGTTTTCGGACAGGAAGTTTGCCTATCCAAAAGGAAACCTGGATCATACGGCAGTAATCCGCATCGATATTCAATCGATAAAAGGAAAAACCCACGGTTACTGAACTGAATGCATGAATACCGTAACAACGGAGCTGATGCCTGTATAAAAATGAAGAGGAGTGACTATGAAAATTGCTGTATTGAGCGATAAGGAGGGTAATGCGCTCTCCTTTTACGACGCAGGAGCGGTGAGGGTGTTTTCCAATGAAGAAGGCCGCTGGAACTGTATCAGGGAGTTCCCTTTCGAGCTTGATGAAAACAACGGTCTTGCTGAAATTCAGCGTTGCATCCAGTCGATGATTTTCCTTATGGATGAATGCAGAATACTCATGGTGAAATTCATCAGGGGAGTGCCCCTCTCAATACTCAAAGAGACGGGCGTGTCGGTATGGAAGGTTGACGGCCAGCCATCGGCTTTTTTTGAGTATGTGAGAGAAGAGGAAGAAAAGATCATGGCTGAACATCAGAAGGGAATACAGCCACGTTTGCCGGAACCTCTCCCTGTTGGTGATAAACAGCACGGAATCTATTCGATTGATCTCGTAAAAGTGCAGGAGAAGGGTGTCGAATTTAATTCAAAAGAGGTTCTGCTCCCGTTTTTACAGAAACAGGTTTTCAGGAAGCTGGAAGTTACTTGTGAACATGTTCCGAAATGGTTTGCAAAAGAGTTCGGATCATTGAAACTGCAATTCAGGATTGAAGAGTCGAACGATGATTTATGTCATGCCATAGTTTCTCCGATTGAGTAAATGTCCCCTATGCGATGTTAAATATGAAAATAGAAAACCATCCCTGTTTTAATGATGCGTCCCGTCATACGTTTGGACGTATCCATCTCCCGATTGCTCCAAAGTGCAATATCCAGTGCAACTACTGCAACCGGAAGTTCGACTGCATGAACGAAAATCGCCCCGGTGTTACCAGCAAAATACTCTCGCCGAAGCAGGCTATGCGCTATCTGGAACAGGCGATGACTCTTATGCCGAACATTGCCGTTGTTGGTATTGCCGGCCCCGGAGATCCCTTCGCAAACCCGGATGAGACGATGGAAACACTCCGTCTGGTTCGGGCTAAATATCCTGAAATGCTGCTCTGTGTGGCAACCAACGG
>JAAXUM010000171.1 GCA_013336025.1 Chlorobiaceae bacterium | reverse complement strand
CTTGAAGGGATTACCCCGGAGCCTCTGCAGAAGGTGTTTTTCAGCGATTCCGGATCGGTTTCTGTTGAGGTGGCTATCAAAATGGCTATCCAGTACTGGGCGACTCTTGGAGAGATTCGGAAAACCAGGCTCCTGACAGTCCGTTCCGGCTATCATGGCGATACGTTTGCCGCTATGTCGGTTTCCGATCCGGTTACCGGCATGCATCGTCTTTTCAGCGGCGTTCTGCAGCAGCAGATTTTTGCCGAATCTCCGTCCTGCGGTTTTCATGAACCGTGGAACGATGAGTGTATCGGAGATCTCCGGCAGAAGCTTGAGCGCCATGCTGATGAAATTGCCGCGGTCATCATTGAGCCGGTGGTTCAGGGTGCAGGAGGGATGCGGTTTTATGCTCCCCGGTATCTCACTCGTCTCAGGGAGTTGTGTGACGAGTTCGGAGTGCTGCTGATATTCGATGAAATAGCAACAGGGTTCGGGCGGACGGGAAAGCTCTTCGCCCTTGAGCATGCAGGCGTCTCTCCTGATATACTCTGTATCGGCAAGGCGCTTACCGGCGGATACATGACTCTTGCCGCTACCATGACGACGGGCGTTGTGGCCGAAACGATCTCGTCAGGCAATCCGGGTCTCTTCATGCACGGTCCGACCTTTATGGCCAATCCGCTTGCCTGCGCAGTTGCAGCAGCCAATATCCGTCTTCTTCTCGGTTATGACTGGAAGAGCACGGTGGAAGGTATTGAAAGAGGGCTTGCAGCAGGGCTTTCACCATGCAGGGCAATGGACGGCGTTGCTGATGTCAGGGTGCTTGGCGCAATAGGGGTTGTTGAACTGGCCAATCCTGTTGATATGGGTCTGATCCAGAAAAAGTTCGTTGACAGAGGTGTCTGGGTAAGGCCTTTCGGGAGGCTGGTCTATCTTATGCCGCCCTATATTATTACCGATGAAGAACTCTGTCTGCTTGCCGAAGCGGTCACAGCGGTTGTTCATGAAACCCTGACCGAGAGCCGGTAAGTGGTGAGCAGATAGCGAATCCCGCGCTCTTCCGGAGAAAAAGAATGTGACAGCGGAACGCTCATAAAATCAATGGATCCCTGCCGGCCGCATGCTGCGCAGATTGATGCTTTTTGCATGCGGTTGCAGTGATGAGAGAACATGAAGAGCAGGCTCAGTTTTCTTCTAACGTAAAGCCGATCTTGACGGTTACCTGCCAGTACATGATTTTCTGGTTTTCAACATGGCAGCGGGTCTCAAGAATCTCAACCCAACGGATGTTTCTGACCGATTCGGAAGCTTTTTCTACAGCATTGTTGACCGCTTCTTCGATGCTGCTCGGTGAAGATCCGACAAGTTCAATTTTCTTATAAATGTGTGCGCTCATTGTTTTTAATTCTGATTTAACTTTGTTGAAAAGAGGTTCTCCCCTTCAGATTTGCGTTCTTGACCGCGCATAAATATGAGCAAATCATGGATAATCTGCAAAATACCCGTGAGTCGGGAGAAGGGCATAAACTTTTTTTCTTCAGCCGGCTATGCGTTATATTGGTTTAAGCTGTTTTTCTATAAGACTATAAGCCTCTTTTTCTTCGGGCTGTGAAAAAATTTCGAATCAACTTTTTTTTGCGAGATATATTTTCTTGTGTTATTGTATAACCGAGTAGTTATATAGCGATATTATAAAAAGGGTTTGAAGGCGAAAAAAGCGGGAACCCGCAAGCATAAAACGGCGGCACCAACACAATACTTAGAGTAAATTATCCCATGAATTACGGCTTTGTTATCGATGCCCGCAAATGTATCGGATGTCATGCATGCACAGTTGCCTGCAAGTCCGAAAATCAGGTTCCTCTCGGAGTGAACCGTACCTGGGTGAAATATGTTGAAAAGGGTTCTTTTCCTGATACGAGGCGGTACTTTACCGTTCTTCGCTGCAACCACTGTGCTGAGCCTCCCTGTGTGGCCATCTGTCCTGTCGAGGCGTTACAGAAACGCGACGACGGTATTGTTGATTTTGACGGCCGCCGCTGTATAGGCTGTAAAGCCTGTGCGCAGGCCTGTCCGTACAATGCGCTCTATATCGATCCGGAAACCCATACCTCTGCAAAGTGCAATTACTGTGCTCATCGCAAGGAGGTTGGCTTGCAGCCTGCCTGTGTTGCCGTTTGTCCCCAGCAGGCAATCGTGTCGGGCGATCTCGATGATCCCTCCAGCAAAATTGCCGCGCTGGTTGCTGGAGAGCAGACGGTTGTACGCAAGCCTGAAAAAGGCACCTCTCCAAAACTGTTTTATATTAACGGCGACGGCGCCTCGCTTGATCCTCTTCAGGTTTCGCTTGAAAAAGAGTATCACTGGAGCGCCCAGGCACGTGGCGTGGGACATTTTGCCGACAAGCACAAGGGCGCTCCGGCAATTGAAAAACCACATCATGATGCTCCGGCAACAGGCCCCGCCATGCGTCGAGTGTATGATATTCCTTCGAAAGGGGCTGTCTGGGGATGGGAGGTTCCGGCATATGTTTCGGCAAAAGCCGTCTCGTCCGGTGTTTTTCTTCTCTTTTTTGCCCTGACTGCGCTCCTGGGACAGGAACTGTCAGGCATGCTGCAGTGGGCTGCATGGGCGACCTCTCTTTTGTTTTTAGGTTTGACCGGTGGTTTTCTTATCAAGGATCTTGATCGTCCGGATCGTTTTTCTTCGGTAATGCTGCGTCCTCAGTTTGGTTCCTGGCTGGTAAAGGGTGGTTTGACCATTACCGGATATGGTGCGTTTCTTGCGCTTTGGGGCGCTTCACGATTTCTGCAGATACCGGGACTTGAACGCCTTGCCCTCTGGGGTGGAGCGATTTTTGCTCTGATTACGGCAATCTATACCGCTTTTCTGTTCGGTTCGGCAAAAGGACGTGATTTCTGGCAGAGCCCGATGCTTCTTCTGCACATGCTTTTGAACGCGCTCCTGGCCGGCGGTTCATCGATGCTGTTGCTGGGTTTCGTTACCGGCGCTTCACTTGAGTTATTCACGCTGCTCAAGCAACTGCTTGTGGGAGGATTCTCGCTTCATCTTGTCATTATGCTGCTTGAGCTGTACGGAAATCATCCGTCACTGCAGGCTGAACGCACTGCTGAAATCATCAGGTCGGGCAGTCTGAAAAATGAGTTCTGGATCGGCAGTTTCATTGCAGGAAATCTTTTGCCGCTCTTCTTGTCGATTGTTTCTTCTGATCCGCTTATGCTTGCTGCTGCAGCCATCCTGGGGCTTTGCGGTGTGTTCTATACAGAAAAAGTATGGGTTCAGGCCCCGCAGAGAATTCCCTTAAGTTAACCATGTGCCGGAGTTCATTATGAGTTATACCCATAAACCAACCGTTATAGAAAGCATTGCAGAAAAACTGCACCTTATCCCCGATCTGCACAAGGAGAACGGCCGGGATGGAGCCCGGCGTGCAGCTGAAGAGGGTTCGGAAATAAGCTGCCCGCCCCCGTCACAGTGGGATAACTGGGTGGAGTACGATTCAAAAAGCTGGCCTGAGCGCAAGGCCTCGGAGTATATGCTGGTTCCCACCGCCTGTTTCAACTGCGAGGCAGGCTGCGGTCTTCTTGCCTATGTCGATAAGGAGAGCATGAAGATCCGCAAGCTGGTCGGCAATCCCTATCACCCTGCAAGCAGGGGAAGGAATTGTGCGAAAGGACCTGCAACGCTCAATCAGATTGAGGATTCAGACAGGGTGCTTTACCCGATGAAACGTACAGGGAAACGCGGTGAAGGAAAATGGGCCAGGGTCACCTGGGACAGTGTTCTTGACGATATTGCCGGCAGAATGCGCAAGGCCATTATGGAGGGCCGCAATAACGAAATATCCTATCATGTCGGAAGACCTGGCCATGACGGATTTATGGAGTGGATCCTCAGAGCCTGGAATGTTGACGGTCACAACAGCCATACCAATGTCTGCTCATCCGGAGCCCGTTTCGGATATGCTATATGGGAAGGGTTCGATCGTCCCTCTCCGGACCACGCCAATGCGAAATTCATTCTGCTTGTCAGTGCGCATCTCGAATCGGGTCACTACTTCAACCCCCACTCCCAGCGGATTATTGAGGCACGCATGAAGGGCGCAAAGCTTGCCGTGCTTGACCCCCGTCTTTCGAATACAGCGAGCATGTCCGATTACTGGATGCCGAGCTATCCTGGAAGCGAGCCTGCCATTCTGCTTGCAATGGCAAAAGTCATTATTGACGAAGGGATTTATAATCGCGCCTATATGGAGAACTGGGTAAACTGGCAGGCTTATCTGCAGACCGAGTATCCAGGCACGCCGGTTACCTTTGAAAACTTTATCGATGCTCTGAAAAAAGAGTATAGCGAATATACTCCCGAGTATGCCTCAAGGGAAAGCGGGGTTGACGCAGCGGCCATTGTTGAAGTCGCGCGAAAAATCGGCGAAGCCGGTACGCAGTTTTCCACCCATGTCTGGCGCAGCGCAAGCAGCGGCAATCTTGGCGGCTGGGCCGTATCGCGCACCCTGCACTTTCTCAATGTGCTCACCGGCAGCGTTGGAACTCCGGGAGGCACATCTCCCAGCGCATGGAACAAGTTCAAGCCTACGGTCCATGCGGAACCAAAACCGCAGACCTACTGGAATACCCTGCAGTTGCCTGACGAATATCCCCTTGCTCATTTTGAGATGAGTTTTCTTCTTCCCCATTTTCTGAAGGAGGGTCGGGGAAAACTTGATGTCTATTTTACGAGGGGATATTCGTCAGGCAACTGCAGGGTATTCCAGTAGGTCTGCGGTTTTGGTTCCGCATGGACCGTAGG
>JAAXUM010000409.1 GCA_013336025.1 Chlorobiaceae bacterium | reverse complement strand
GGGTAACTGAATATGGCATTGAACCATAGGGTGTCTTGAAAAGGGCGAATGATTTTCGGCGTGTGGTATTGAAAAGGCTGCGGTCAGATATCATGGTAACGACTTATCGTAACAGGAAAATGCCGGTACAATCGCCTGCTTTTTTTTTATTCCCTGAACCAGTTCAACTTTATATAATTTTACTATGTTGATTTTTAACGTGATGCTTATGAACAGTTGCCTGTTTCTGTGTATCGATTATTCATGACCCAATTGCCGTAAAGGCTTATAGAATTACCGTGTATCAATGAATCCCGTCAGTCTGAAAAAACTTGAATTCGATAAAGTAGCCAATTACGCAGCTCAGTTCTGTCTATCCGCGATGGGGCGCGACAGGCTTCTTGCTGCGGAATCTGAGGTGGGTCGCCGGGCGCTTGTTGCGGAACTTGAACGGGTGCTTGAGTTGCGCAATATGCTTCAGGAAGGGAGGGCGCTTCCTTTTTCATGGTTGCCGGATACGCGGCCTCTTCTGAAAAAGCTTGAAATCCTTGAGAGCTATCTTGAGCCGGAGGAGTTGCAGGATATTTATCATCTGCTCTTTTCATCGGTGCAGTTGCGCAAGTTCATGTTTCTTAACCGCGAGGTCTATCCTCTGCTGAATGAGTTTACCATCAGGCTCTGGCTTGAGAAGAGCCTTCAGACGTCGATTCGTCGTATTATCGATGAGCAGTCGAGGGTGCGCGATACGGCAAGCGAGGAGCTTCTGATGATCCGGCGTGAGCTCGTCGGCAGCCGTGAGATGATCCGGCGGAAAATGGAACGGCTCCAGAGGCGTTGCCAGGAGAGCGGCTGGCTGATGGAGGATACTATTGCGATAAAGAACGGTCGCCTGACGCTTGGTCTTCGGGTGGAGTACAAGTACAAAATTGCCGGGTATATACAGGATTACTCGGGTAGCGGGCAGACGGTTTTTATCGAGCCTGCCGAAACGCTTGAGATCAGTAACCGCATTCAGGATCTTGAGATCAGCGAGCGAAGGGAGATTGAGCGCATTCTGAAAGTGATGTCGGGAGAACTGCGTCTTGAACTTGAAAATCTGAGGTATAACGAGATCATTCTTGGTGAGTTTGATGCGCTCTATGCGCGGGCTCGATTTGCCGTTGAAACCCGGTCGGTGCTTCCTGGTATTGCTGAAGGGCAGTCGCTGCGAATTATCAGAGGGTTCCATCCCTGGCTCCTGATTTCGCATCATCATAAAGAGGTTGTGCCTCTCGATCTTGATCTGGATGAGCATGATCGCGTGCTGGTGATTTCCGGTCCCAATGCGGGCGGAAAATCGGTTGCGATGAAGACGGCCGGTCTGCTCTGCTGCATGCTGGTGCATGGTTACCTGCTGCCTTGCAGCGAGAGTTCCGTGTTTCCTCTTTTCAGTGATATTTTTATCGAGATCGGCGATGATCAGTCTATTGAAAACGATCTCTCCACCTTCAGCTCCCATCTTGGCGCGATCAGAACCATCCTTGACGTTGCCGGGAGCAGCGACCTGGTGCTGATTGATGAACTCTGCGCCGGGACGGATGTTGAGGAGGGGGGAGCCATTGCCCGTGCGGTCATAGAGGAGTTGCTCGGTCGCATGACAAAAACCATTGTCACCACCCATCTTGGCGAGCTGAAAGCTTATGCCCATGAGCGGGAGGGAGTACTGAACGGTGCCATGGAATTTGACCGGGCGGGTCTGGTGCCAACCTTCCGTTTTGTCAAGGGGCTTCCGGGCAACAGTTTCGCTTTTTCGATGATGAAGCGGATGGGGTTTCCCGAAACGATGGTCGAGCGGGCTTCGGGATTTATGCAGCATGAACGAATGGGGCTTGACCGGATGCTTGATGAT
>JAAXUM010000170.1 GCA_013336025.1 Chlorobiaceae bacterium | reverse complement strand
CAGCAGGCTCTTTCCGAATCTGACTCTGACACGATTTTTCGGCGACAACATTTCACTCCATGCAGCATACGGTGAAAACTATGTGACGCATGTCGATATCTACCCCTACTTTATCTCGCAGAGCGCAAGTTTTCTCCAGAAAGGGATCACCTTTCAACAGCTCTGGGACGAGCGGGAGATGGAGACTTCGCAGAATTTCGAGCTTGGTATGCGCGTGAAAGGCAGCAACTGGAGCATTGCGCCAACCATCTACTACGCGCTGCATAACAATAAACAGGCGGTATTATACGATCCGGTGCTCACTGCGACCTACCCGATGAACAATGCCGATGCCAGAGGGTATGGTTTCGAGCTGGAAGCCGAGTACAGGCCTCATGAAAACCTGAGCTGTTACGGTTCATTCTCATGGAACAGGTTTTCCTTTTCTCAGGACATCAATTCCGATGCACCTGGCGGAGGAATTATCAAGGTGAAGGGCGAGCAGGTTCCTGATGCTCCGGAATTCCTTGCAAAAGGAATGGTGAGCTACAAGGCTGGGGACTTTTTGATAACTCCAATTGTCAGATATACCTCGGTTCGCTACGGTGATGTACTGCATAACGAGAAGATCGACAGCACAACGCTTTTTGATCTCGATCTGACCTGGCAGAAAAAGATGCTCGGCTTTAAACAGGTTGATATCTCATTGTCGCTTCTGAATATTTTCGACAAGCAGTATGTCAGCATGATCAGCACCTCTGATTACAAGACACTGAAAACATCCTATCAACCAGGCATTCCCTTTACGGTTATGGCAACGCTGGCATTTCACTACTGAGTATTTTTTTTGTCACCTGTTCTTTCACGTTTACACCTTCCCGGCGTTTCTCCGGCGCCGGGATTTTTTTCACTATTGCATGGATAACCGGAACGCATGAGATGACCAGAAAACTATTTCTTCCGCTTTTTCTTCTTTTTTCCCTGTTTTCAGCAGCTCTCAGGGCTGAAACTATCACCATAGCTTCAGGTGCAGGGTACAAACGCCCTCTTATGGAGATTACCAGCAAGTACGAGCAAAAAACAGGGGGTCATATCGATGCCGTCTTCGGCAATATGCAGCAGATTATCTCCCAGGCTCAGATGAGCGGCAACGTTTCGATTATTTTCGGAGACAAAAGCTTTTTCGACCAGTCCGCTATCAGTTTTGCAAATTACTACCCTGTTGGACAGGGAAAGCTTGTCCTTGCATGGCGTAAGGGTCTGCATGTGAAACGGATAACCGATATTAGTGATAAAAGGATTGCCCGGGTAGGTATTCCCGATGAAAAAAAGGCCATATATGGTCGCGTTGCTGCTGAATACCTGGAAAAATCCGGTTTATCAGGTGCGGTAAAGGGTAAACTGCTTGTAGTCTCAACAGTTCCCCAGGTATCCGCCTATCTGGTTTCAGGAGAAATTGATGCAGGTTTTATCAACATCACCGACGCCATTGGCATTCAGGAGAACATTGGAGGCTATCTCGTTGCCGATCAGTCTCGTTATACCCCAATTCATATTCAGGCGGGGGTTGTCAAAGGATTCGAAGGGAGAGCGGAAATACGAGAATTTCTTCAGTTCCTTCAAGAGAGGGAGAGTATTGCCATCCTTCATCATTACGGGCTTTGATGGAAAAATGTATCAGCATGCTTTCACTCAGGGAGCTGGCGGATCCGGTAATGCTCACTTTGCAGACTGCGGTTATAACGCTGATTCTGCATGTTCTTGCTGGAGTGGTTTCAGGTTATTTTCTTACGGGAAAAAAGAGCGTTTTTGGTTTTATTGCTGATGCGCTTATCACCCTGCCTCTTGTTTTTCCCCCTATTGCCACAGGATTTCTGCTCCTGCTGATTCTTGGAAGAACAGGCTTGATCGGCAGCTCTCTTCAGCAGATAGGCGTCGAGATCATCTTCAGCAGGAGCGGGGTGTTTATCGCCTCATTTACAGCCGGACTGCCGCTTGTTGTCAAGTCAGTCCAGTCCGCCATTGCGGCAATGAGCAGTTCCCTCTCTGAAGCGGCCTGGACGCTTGGCAAAAGCAGGGTACAGACCTATTTTTTTGTTGTTCTGCCCTCCATCAGGCACGCTCTCTTTACCGGACTTATTCTCTCACTGGGCAGATCACTCGGAGAGGTCGGCATCACACTCATGCTGGGGGGCAATATTATCGGAAAAACAGAGACGGTTTCACTTGCGGTCTATAATGCTGTTTTTGAAGGAAACTTCGAAAAAGCCGCCCTGCTTTCAACCCTGCTCGGTATCCTGTCGCTCGCGATGTTTTATGGACTTAAAAAAATCAGCAGTACCTGATCTTTATGGGTGCTTTTTTTTGTAAAGCATTATGTATTAAACTCTATAACGAATAAGAAACATGATATGAAAAATAAATCTGTTGAGTTATTGGTGCTTGCCGGATTTCTGCGATTTTTCCTGTTCCAGGATGCAGCAGCGGCAGAGCAGACGGGACTTTACAATCTGACCGACGAGGTTGTGGTTACTGCAACCCTCAGCGAGACGCCGGTATCAAAAATTCCTGCGGCTGTTGAGATTATTGGAAAAGAAGAGATTGCTGAAAGCGGTGCAGCAACTCTTGCAGAGGTGTTGAGCGAAGCTCAGAGCCTGACACTTGAACCGGCAAACGGACGCCAGAGCATTGCCCGGCTCAGAGGGCTCAGCAGCAGGCATACGCTGGTGCTTGTAGATGGCATGCGCCTCACATCAGGGTTTCAGGACTATCTGGATCTTTCAGAGATTCCTTCGGGTATGATCGAACGGATCGAGGTTGTCAGAGGCTCGGGTTCAGCCCTTTACGGAAGCGATGCGGTTGGCGGCGTCATCAATGTTATAACGAGAAAGCCCACTGAAGAGTTTCAGGCCGGGTTTACCCTGCGTGGCGGCGGGAGCCGTTATGGTGAAGCAGGCAGTATCATGACCGATGGATGGCTGAGCGGGAGTACGGGAAAGATCGGCTATGTGGTTTCCGGTACCTATGGCAACAAAGACCGGTATGATCGTGACAGCAGCGACCTTATGACCGATGGCGACGACAGGATTCTCAAAGCTGCGCAGACAGCGCTTACCTGTGACCTCGGGTCCGTCAAGCTCGCAGCGGGATTCAACTATGCTGATACTGAACTTGAGGGGGTTCGTACTCAGACAACAGGGGATTTCAACCGTACGGTTGATGCCGAAAGAGTTTCGGCATATCTTGGTTTCGATGCCGCAACGGGAAACGATTCGTCGTTACGGGTTCGGGCATGGCACTCCGGCTACGACTGGGCATCCGATATGGTGCCATTGAAAAGCGGCGCGACTACCACCACAACTCTTGAGCAGACAGTCAGGCAGATAGAGGGGCGATGGACAGGACGTATAGCAGAGAGTCATCGAGTGACTGCCGGGCTGGAGTACCGCAGTGAGAAACGCACGGATGGGGAACTTGCCCACGAAGGGAATAATTTTGGTTCCTTTATTCAGGACGAACTGGAAATAGGGCGCTCGGCAGGTTTTGTGGTCGGGGCGAGGTATGACCGCCATTCTGATTTCGGTTCAGCATTCAGTCCGAAAGTCGGGCTATGGTTTCGTCTCAACGATCATCTTCGTCTGAGAGGCTCATATGGCAAAGGGTTTCGTGCGCCGACCCTGTTTGAGCTCTATACAGGATCGCTCTATACCAAAAAGAAGATTGTTTATGCAAACCCGGATCTTGACGCTGAACGTTCAATATCCAGTGAAATCGGCGCAGATGTTTCGTTTGGAAACCTTACTTGCAGCGCTACGGTATTCAAGAACGATATGCGTGACATGATTCACGAAGAGTTAGTTGGATATGTGAAGGATGGTAAAAATAACATTCCCGCATACGAGCTGCAAAATATCTCCAGAGCTATGACGAGGGGGATTGAGTTGACAGCATCGATGAAGCTTCCCTATGGACTGACGGTTTCCGATGAATTGACCTTTCTTGATTCGGAAGATAAAAGCAAGGGGCAGGATCTGCTCTATGTTCCTGACGTGACGAATACGCTCAAGCTTGCCTATGGTGCTGAACGCAGCGGCTTTAACGGCAATATCAGAGTGGTGAGTGTTGGAAAACAATGGGTTGAAAACAATGTGAGGGCCGATGGCTATACGCTGGTCAACGCATACCTGGCTAAAAAAGTCAGCAGCGATACATCGTTGTTTTTCGGTGTGGACAATATTTTCAATGAGGATCCTGCTGCTTATGGCAATATCGGAGGAGCTGGTTCGACCGGCACCTGTTTTTATGGTGGTTTGACCTTTACCCTGTAACAACTCAACAGTACGTTATGATGAAAAATAGAACAAAAGGCGGAAAAACCTTACGGCTTCTGCCTTTATCCTGAAATGTCTCAACGCTGTCGAAGTTTCAAAAATTAACCGGCCCGTCTCCAATCAAGGCGGATTGCATAATCATGCTACATATGAACAGATTCAATCTTTCGATTTTTCTTTTCGGCCTTTTATTCCTGAAAACGGAACCCCTTGTTGCCGCAACAGATGACGCCACAGGCCAGCAACTCTTTGATCGTCATTGCAGTGTTTGTCATTCCATGCAGCCGCCACCGAAAACAGCTCCTCCCGTTCTTGGCATAGCTCTCCACTACAGGGAGGCGTTCGGTGATAAAACGCAGGCGACAGAGCATATGGTAAAGTTTATGCAGAAGCCTGATCCGGCACTCTCAAAGCTCGAGCCGGCAGCGGTAAGGCGGTTTGGTCTTATGCCTGCAATGTCGATGACGCTGCAGGAACTGCGGAAAGTCGCGGTATGGCTCTGGGACAGTTACGATCCTCAGTTCAAAACGCC